>JBFMAX010000007.1 GCA_040755395.1 Nitrospirota bacterium | reverse complement strand
CGCGCTCTACGTCAACCTCGGTATCGGGAGCTACTCGGAGCAGTCGCAGCAGAAGGTGCAGACCTTCGCCGACACCGTCGCAGCCGCGCACGGTGCGAGGCTCCATATCCACAAGGTCGAACAGGAGGAAGGCGCAGGCATCCGCGAACTAGCCGATCTGGTTCATAGGCCGACGTGTTCGACGTGCGGGACGATCAAACGCTATCAGTTCAACCGCGCGGCGATCGAGCAGCGCTACGACGTGATGGCCACGGGCCACAACCTCGACGACGAAGCGGCCCGGCTGCTCGGCAACGTGCTCCATTGGCAGGACGACTATTTGGACAAGCAGGGACCCAGCCTGCCAGCATCGGTGGAAGGATTCGCCAAGAAGGTGAAGCCGCTCTATCGTTTGGCCGAGCGCGAGATCGCCGCCTACGCGGTGCTGAACAAGATCGAGTACATCGTCGAGGAATGCCCGATGGCCAAGGGCTCCAAAATGCTCCTCTACAAGGACGTGTTGAACCGGCTGGAGACGGAATCTCCTGGCACGAAGCAGCGATTCTATTGGGGCTTCCTGGAGCGGCAAGCGAAAGAGCAGCCGGCGGCGTCCTCCATGACCGAAAAAGACCGGGCCTCGCTCCATCCCTGCTCGAGCTGCGGCCAGCCCACGACGGCCGAGATCTGTTCCTATTGCAAGATGATGGCGCGCGCGAAAGTCAGCAAATAGCTAACAGCCGATAGCGGGCAGCAGGTGGCAAAAAGAAAATATCCCTAGGCTGCTCGCTGTTCGCTATCGGCCGCCTGCTCACCACTTGAATAGGACCGCGCAACCTCGTAAGCTGCTGTCAGAATAGCCAACAGCGAGCAGCCAATAGCCATCAGCTTTCCCCACCCTCCCCCTTTTTCAAGGGGGAGGGTCTCGGGGAGGGGGTGATTCGGTGATTGCTCATTCGCGTCGATGAAAGCGGACAGTGATACTTCAGCATTTGCCCAATCACTCATTCACTAATCACTCAATCACTGCTTTTTCTCTTCGCGCCTGAGAATGGCCACGGTTCAAAGAGATTATTACGAAGTGCTCGGCGTGCCGCGCACGGCCACGCAAGACGACATCAAGAAGGCCTACCGCCGGCTTGCGCGCCTGTACCATCCCGACTTGCACAGCGGCGGCCGCAAGGCGGAGATGGAGCGAAAATTCAAAGAACTGAACGAGGCGCACGAGATCCTCTCCGATCCGGACAAGCGCAAGAAATACGACCGGTACGGGCACAACTGGGAGCAGGCGGAAGCCTATGAAAAGGCCAGGCAGGAGGCGCGAGCGCGCGCCGGAGCGGGACCGGAGTTCTCGTTCGGCGACGCCGAGGCGTTCAGCGACATCTTCGAGACGTTTTTCGGCCGGCGGGGGCGCGGCGCAGGCACAGCGCGCGGATTCGCGGTCCAGGGCGAGGACCTGGAAACCGACGTCCATCTCTCGCTCCGCGAAGTCCTGACCGGTGTCACGCGGCGGCTCACGCTGTCGGAGACGGTCCCCTGCTCCGCGTGCGGCGGAACGGGGATGGCGCGGGGGCGGCCCTGTCCGACCTGCCTGGGCTCCGGCGCACGACAGGAGACGCGCACCATCGAGGTGAGAATTCCGGCCGGCGTGCAGGAGGGCACGAGGGTGCGCGTGGCGGGGAAGGGCCATCCCGGCGTGAACGGCGGCAAGCCGGGCGACCTCTACCTGCGGGTCCACATCGCCGCCGAGGGCGTCTTTCGGAAACAGGGCAGCGACCTACACGTGGCGCTTCCCGTATGGCCGTGGGAAGCGGCGTTGGGGGCGGAGGTGTTGGCGCCGACCCTGACGGAGCCGGTCAAGGTCAAAGTCCCGCCCGGCAGCAAGGCCGGTGCGAAGCTCCGGCTCAAAAGCAAAGGCCTCCCCACCGCGTCGGGCGGCCATGGCGATCTGTTTTTGACGCTGCAGGTCGTAATGCCGCCGACGCTGACGGAAGAAGAGCGCAAACTGTACGAGCAACTCGGCCGATTCCCGCATCCCGATCCGCGCGCGGACCTGCTCGCGGCTGCGCGCCGCGGATGATCGTCCCGGTTCGCCTTCATCCCGCCGACAGGCGACGGTGAACCGCTCGGCGCACATGCAAACGACGGCCACTCAACACAAGGAGGGTGTGATGAAGAGATTCGCGGTCACTGTCTTCTCGATGGGCTTGGCAACTCTGGCTATATTGGCGTTCACCTTGCAGCCCGCGTGGGCCGATCCGCCGGCCGACAAACACGGCAGGGACGGCTACGGCAAAGAAGGCTACGGCGGCCACGGTATGGGGATGGGCATGATGCTGCACGGCAGCACCTCCCACCTCATCCGCCACCTCTTGAGGCACCAGAAGGACATCGGGCTGAACGACGAGCAGGTCGGCAAGCTCAAGGAGTTGCAGCTCAACCTGGACAAGACCCGCATCAAGAGCGAGGCGGACATTCAGATCGCGGAACGCGAACTGCGGGCCTTGGTTGAAGACGACAAGTCGGACCTCGGCGCCATCGAGGCCAAGCTGAAGCAAAGCGAGGAGCTGCAAGTCGGGCTTCGCCTGGCCGCCATCAAGGCCCGGCGCGAGGCGCTCGGGCTGTTGACGCCCGAGCAACGGGAAAAGGAAAAGGGCATCCATGAAAAAATGATGCGAGAGCATAAGAGCGCCGGCCGCGGTCACGGGAGCCCCAAGGGAGAGCCCAAGAAGGACGACGGAAAGAAAAACTAATCATCCGACAGGAGGTGAATCATGCGCAGGTTCGGCATTGTTGCGGTGACCGTCATGGGCTCGACGCTGGCGCTGAGCGCGCCGGCCTGGAGCGATGAAAAGGGCAAGAAGGACAAAGAGGAGGCCAAGGTCTCGGAACTTGTGAAAGACGCCAAGGTCACCATCGACCAGGCGATCAAGACGGCCTCGGAGAAGGTGCAGGGCACGGTGGTCGAGGCCGAATTGGAAAAGAAACACGGCAAGACCGTATGGGAGGTGGAGATTGTCGGTACTGATAACAAAGTCACCGAAGTCCATATCGACGCCGCAACGGGCGACGTGATCGATACCGAAGAGAAGAAAGAAGAGAAGAAAGGCGAGAAGAAGAAAGGCAAAGAGAAGGGCAAATAACGGGACTTGCCCGGCGACAGGGCTTGCGCCGCGCAAGCGGCGCTCCCTGTACTCAGGCGACCTTGCGGAGCCGGTTGCGAGTGATCTTGGAATTGGAAACTGATGCCCGCCGCTTCTCCTGCCAGAGTGAAATCCCGGCACCGACGCAAAAGATGACAAAGACCAGCCCTGCCACGACCGCGGAGAAGGCATCCGCTTCCGACGGCCACTCCGCCGCCCATGCCGGCGACGGGACGAACCCTGCGGCCGCCGCTAACAGGAAGAACGCGTGTCGGGCGGTGTCGTCGCGCATCGAGCCGTCCTTCGCTCGATCGTTTTCAGTAACCTGGTTTGGATGAAAATCAAGCCCCCGGCCGGCGCCGGTCGTTCGGAGGGCGCCGTTGTCTATGGCCATTCAAGTTTTCCATGCCCGCGTTGAACAAGTGCGGGACCTGACCCACGATGTGCGGGAACTTGTTCTCCGCCTGCTCGACCCGCCCAAGATCGACTTCAAGGCGGGACAGTTCGTGTCCTTCGAGGTCATGCATCCGAGGCTGCACCGGCCGGTGACGCGTCCCTACTCGATCGTCTCTCCGCCAAGCCGACCCGAGTTCATCACGCTCCTGTTCAACCTGGTTCCCGGCGGTCCCGGCTCCACCTACCTCTTCAGCCTGCGCACGGGCGACGAGACGCGGTTCCAAGGCCCGGCCGGCGCATTTTACGTGCGGGACGATCCGGCCAGGGATCTGCTCTTCGTCGCGACCGGCACCGGCATCGCGCCGTTCCGTTCCATGATCGAGGACCGGCTCGAACGCGGCTTCGAGCGGCGCATTACCCTCTACTGGGGGCTGCGGAGCGAGCGCGACGTGTACTACCAGAATGAATTGGACGCGCTGGCAAAGCGGCACCCGAATTTTGCCTTTGCCATCACGCTGTCACGGCCGCAGGCGCGGTGGACCGGTCCGGTCGGGCGTGTGACGACGCTCGTCGAAGAACGGCTGACCTCGGTGAAGAATCTGGCCGTCTACCTGTGCGGCAACAGCGGCATGATCGCGGACGTGTCCGCGTTCATCAACAAGGAGGGTCTCTGCCCCATCTACCGCGAGAAATATTACGACGACACCGGCGAGCCGGACGATTAGGCACAGCGCGGCCGGTTGACCCCTTTCGTCCATCTGTGAGAAATTGCCTGCCGCGTAACTCGTCGTTCGTGAAGCGTGAAGCGCAAGACCGATACGAGCGACGATTCACCGGGACCCATTGCTCCAAGAATGCAATGGGTGCCCCGCTTCACGTTGTCCAGGTTGAGGAGAACATGACCAATCCACTGCAGAGAAAAAGCCACGATCTACTTCAAGGTCCCGGCCGGGCTCCGGCTCGGGCGATGCTGAAGGCCGTGGGGTTCACCGATGACGATTTGTCCCGCCCGCTGGTCGGCGTGGCCAACACCTGGATCGAGGTGATGCCCTGCAATTACCATCTGCGCCGGCTGTCCGAACGGGTGAAGGCCGGCATCCGCGCGGCCGGCGGGACGCCGATCGAATACAACACCATCGCGATCTCGGACGGGATCTCCATGGGCACGGAGGGGATGAAGGCGTCGCTCATCAGCCGCGAGGTCATCGCTGACTCGGTGGAATTGGTCGCGCGCGGACACCTCTTCGACGCGGTCGTGGCCCTGTCCGGGTGCGACAAGACCATTCCCGGCACGGTGATGGCGCTGGCCCGATTGGATCTGCCGTCGCTGATGCTCTACGGCGGCTCGATCATGCCCGGCACGTTTCAGGGTCGCGCCGTGACGATTCAGGACGTGTTCGAAGCGGTGGGCAAGCACGCGGCCCACAAGATGACCGACGCCGAGCTGAAAGAGCTGGAAGACCGTGCCTGTCCCGGTCCCGGCGCCTGCGGCGGCCAATTCACGGCCAACACCATGGCGATCGCCTTCGAGTTTCTCGGCATCTCGCCGATGGGCTGGAACGGCGTGCCGGCGATGGACCCGTGCAAGGACGACGTGGCCTTTGCATGCGGCAAGCTGGTGATGGAGTTGCTGAAACAGGACCTCCGCCCGCGCCGGATCATCACGCGCAAATCCTTGGAGAACGCGATCGCGGCCGTCGCCACGACGGGCGGCTCGACCAACGCGGTGCTGCATCTGTTGGCGGTGGCCCGGGAAGCTGGTGTGCGGCTCACCCTCGACGACTTCGACAAGATCAACCGGAAAGTGCCGCTGCTCGCCGATCTCAAGCCGGGCGGCCGGTTCATGGCCGCCGATCTCTATGCGGCGGGCGGGACGACGCTGGTCGCCAAGCGGTTGCTGGATGCTGGCCTGCTGCACCCCGACCAGCCGACCGTGACCGGCCGTACGATCGGGGAAGAAGCCGGACAGGTGAAGGAAACGCCCGGACAACAGGTCGTAAGGCCCCTCTCGAATCCGATCAAACCGACCGGCGGGCTGGTCATTTTGAAAGGCAATCTGGCGCCGGACGGGTGCGTGGTGAAAGTCGCGGGACACTCGATGCTGAAGTTCCGCGGACCGGCCAAGGTCTTCGATCGCGAGGAAGACGCCTTCGCCGCGGTGAAAGCCTGTCAGATCAAGGCCGGGGACGTGGTGGTGATTCGGTACGAAGGCCCGGCGGGCGGGCCCGGCATGCGCGAGATGCTGGGCGTGACCGCCGCCATTGTGGGGGAAGGGCTCGGCGACTCCGTGGCCCTCCTCACCGACGGCCGTTTTTCCGGCGCCACCCACGGCCTGATGGCCGGCCACGTCTCACCGGAAGCCGCCAGAGGCGGCCCGATCGCCGCCGTGAAAAACGGCGACGTGATCGTCTTCGACATCCCGAAGCGCCGGCTGGACGTCGACCTGACGCAGAAAGAACTGGCCGCCCGCCTGAAGAAAGTGAAACACCCGGCGCCCCGCTACACCGCCGGCGTGATGGCCAAGTATGCGCGGCACGTGTCGTCGGCGTCGGAAGGCGCGGTGATGAGCTAACCCTGCACGAGGCGGGGGAAACGATGGGGGTTCCCCCACCGCCCAGTGCATCGGTCTTTTCCCGGGTAGGCCGTGGACGGCCGAGGGCCTATTTCGCCGGCAAATTCAAGTACAGCGCGACGGGAATCAGGATGGCGCTGATCCACGTCAACCATTTTTTATGGAAGATGTCATAGATGCCGTAGATCAGGACCGCCGCAATGGCGGAGTAGTACAGAATCGCGTTGCCTCTGGAATACCCGCTCACTCCTTCGGCAAACGCTATGACGGGTGTGAAGAGCAACAACAAAAGAGCCAAGAACCCGACTAGCCGCTTCATAGTCAACCTCCTTGTGAGCTTCTTCTCTCTCCGCAAAAGAAAAGCGCCCGTGAGGCTATACAGTTCTCCCCACGGGCGCTCGCTGACGGCGTCGTGTTTCGCGCAGCGTTTGGAATACCTTTCCGAACTGACCTACCCCGGTCCCATTTCAGGCCTCCGGGCCGCACACTGATGATATGTTGGCTCTTTCCGGCCGCTGTTGTCAACCGCCGGAGATTGACCGATGATCACCCCTCTTTCGGGAAGCACCTCTCCATACAGTCCGGGCACAGGCCTCCGTTGAAGCGGATGCACGAATGGTCCGTGATGAACGTCTCCAGATCCCACCAATTGCCTTCTTCGTCCGGCACCTTCTTGCACCAGGCGCAGAGGTTGATGACTCCCTTCGCCCGGCTCAGATGCTCGTCGATGTCCCGTTCCTGTTCCGAGCGGGCGAGCACACGCGCGTCCCGAAACACCACCACCGCGCCGATGACGACGCCGGCGTCATCCACGACAGGGGCGGCGCGGCCTTCGATCGGTCGTTTCCGATAGTCTTTGGTCACGAGCGTGACCTCGGACAGATCGACGATCCGGCATTCTTCCATCGCGGTCATGGCCGGATCGTCGATCTCGTGCATCTGCCCCTGTTCCTCGATGCACAGGATCGCCCGGAGGCCGGCGCCCAAGGCCTCTTTCTGAGTCCATCCGGTGAGCGCCTCCGCGGCGGGACTCATGTAAGTGAGACGTCCGCCTCGGCTGGTGGTCAACACGGCGTCACCCATCACGCGCACGGTGGTCGCCAGCCAGCGCAGGCTTTCGCGCAGGCCCCGTTCCGACTGGCTCCGATGGAGCGCGATCTCGATGCTCGTTCGCAGCTCGTGCGGCTGATAGGGCTTGAGCATGTAGCCGGCCGGGGCCGTCGTTTTGGCCCGTTCGAGGGTTTGGTCGTCGGCGAAGGCCGTCAAGTAGATGACCGGCACGTTCAGCCGGTCTTTGAGATGCTGAGCGGTCTCGACGCCGTCCATCTTGCCCTTCAACACGATGTCCATCACGACGAGATCGGGCCGCGTCTCCGCCGCTTTCCGGATCGCCTCCTCTCCGGACGACGCCGTGGCCGGCACCTCGTACCCCAGCCGCTGGAGACTGAGCTGGATGTCCCTCGCCACGATCGGCTCATCTTCCACCACCAGAATTCTCGCCTGTTCCATAACACCCCTCACATGCGTTCCTAATAATTCAGGGTCCGGAACCTGATCCGCCACTCCGTGCCTTTGCCGCTTTGCAACTCGACGGTCCCTTCCAACTTTTCCGCCAACAGACCGACCAGCTCGAGTCCCAACGAGTCCGGGTTCCGCAAGACCCCGTCCTTCGGCAATCCGGTCCCGTCGTCGCTGACCCGCAGGGTGTACGTGTCATCCAGGTTGGCGACCAGGTCGACCTGAATATGCCCCTGCCTGCCGGGCTGAAACGCGTGCTTCAGGCAGTTGGCGACGAGCTCGTCGACGATCAGGCCGCAGGTCATGCCCGTATCAAGGTCGAACTCCACGTTTTCGACGTTGAGGTCGAGGACAATCTGGCGGGGATCCACGCCGTACGAACGGAAGAGGTGCCCGGTCAGCGTCCGGATATAGTCGCCCATTTTGATCTGCGAGAGGTCCTGCGAGCGATGCAAGGTTTCGTGCAGCAGGGCGATGGACGTGATGCGCGTCTGGCATTCCTTGAACAATTGCGCGATCTGCTGATCCTTGATGCTGGCCGATTGCAGGTTGAGCAGACTGGAGATCACCTGCAGGTTGTTCTTGACGCGGTGATGCACCTCCCGCAGGAGGCTTTCTTTCTCCTTCAGCGCCTTCCGGAGCTGGTCCTCCATCTCTTTGCGTTCCGTCAGATCCATGCAAGACCCGATGAATCCGGCGAAAGTGCCGTCCGCTTCGAAGAGCGGAATGCCCGTATCCAGGACCCAGCGGTACTGTCCGTCCGCCCGGCGCAGGCGATACTCCATCGTGAACGGTTGCTCGGTCTGGAACGCGGACAGATAGGTGTCCAGGCAGCGCCGCATGTCGCTCGGGTGGACGCCGCTGACCCAGGCATCCCCCAATTCCTGCTCCAGCGTCCGCCCGGTAAATTCGAGCCACCGCTTGTTGACGAAGGTGCACTGGGTGTCCGGTCCGGCCATCCACACCATCACCGGCGCGGTGTCCGCCATCATGTGGAAACGGGCTTCGCTCTCGCGCAACGCCGCCTCGATCCGCTTCCGCTCCGTGATATCGCGGGCGATGGAGGACACGCCGACGATCCGGCCGTCGGCGTCCTTGACTGGGGAAATCGTGAGCGACACGTCGATCTTCTTTCCGTCTTTCCTTCGCCGTACCGTCTCGAAATTGCGCACATGTTCGCCACGACGGATGCGTTCGAGCATGGCCGGGATTTCATCGGGACGATTCGGAGGACACAGCAGCGAGATGGGCCGACCGATGACCTCTTCGGCTTGATACCCATAGATCCGTTCCGCCCCGGCGTTCCAGCTTCGGATGATCCCGTCCGGGGTCTTTCCGATGATCGCGTCGTCGGACGACTTGACGATCTCAGCCAACTGCAACAACGCTTCCTGGCGCATCGCGTCCAGTTCCTTGTTGGCTTGTTCGAGTTCGGCGGTGCGCTCGGCGATCTGGCGTTCGATTCCCTCGTAGACCCACCGGAGTTCTTCTTCGCTGTGCTGACGCCTGACACACAGCACGGTCGTGGTCCACACCGCCAGAAGCGCCAGACTGCGATTGCAGAGCACGACCCAATACGGCACCACTGAGGGTCCTTCTACGAACGCGTCGGCGAGGGTGAGGACCGAGGCGATGCCGGCCACCAGCAGTGTCGCGCGGCGTGACCGGATCCACGAGGAAGTCAAGACCGGAACGACATACAGGACCGCCGCCTGAAGGCCCAGCGGCAACCAGTAGTCCATGGCCCAGATGGCGCCGATAAGCGTGATCGTGACGCCGATGATGGGGAAATCAGGTCGGAGGATCGCCATGGACGTTAAATTGAGCAAGAGTTATGCCTTCGAAGAAAATCATGCGTTTATATGACGTCGTAGAGGGGGATCCCTCTCTCCCTTCCACGAAGAACAAGAGAACACGGTGCGGGAGATCGAACCGGAATCCGACCCTTGTCTACAGGAGAAAAGTCTGTAGGATCGCCGGCCTTGAGAATTTTTGACAAGCGGCGGAGTCACAAAGCCGGGGCCCATCGCGTCGGAATTCGGATGACGCCGATCGGAAGGCCGCCGGCGAAGTCGCCGAACAGACGAACCGCCTCGGCCGGTAGTGATGACCCTGCATCACCGTTCAGCTTTGAACGATGTTGGGGATGTTCAAGAGCTCTTCACAAGGAAGCCCGACCGACAGGCCGAAAGACCCACTGGGCATTTCCCCAGTTTCTTCGATCGCCCCATCGGGATGGGGAGTGGGGTAGACAGGAGCAGGAGGCGGCATTCGCGCAGCCGTTCCGGCATTCGGCTCTTGCGCCGATGGCCTTATCACGACAGCGATTTCTCAGGTTCTCTCGCCGGGCAGGTCGCCGAAATGTCCGTGCGCCTCCGGCAAGTTCAACCCCTAGGCCGGGAGGCCGGACTCCAACCGTTCCCCGGGGAAGGTCCTGGTTTTCTTCGTTATGAGAACGAGGGAGCGCAGACTGAAGAAGGAAACCCGGTGAAGCCCTGATGTGTCGGACGAACAGATCTTGATCAGGGCTGATCGAAAAGTGAACAGGGCAATCCTTATCGCCCGCCCAGCTTGCCCCGCATTTCCTTGATCATTTCCTCCAGATCGGCCTCGGCGCGACTCCGCTCACTGATGAGCCGGTCCAGATTGTACGGTCGAGGCGGAGTCACGGCTTGTGGAGCAGACGGAACGGATGGAGAGGGAGGGACGGCCTTGGGCGTCGAGGGCGGAGGATTCGCGGGGCGAGTCGTTTGCCCGCTGGGCAGAGGGGTGGAACGATCGCCGGATGTGTCCGGCGCAGGCGTGTCGGGTGGAGCCAGCACCTGTTGCGGCGCGATTCCCTGCTCACGCAGCCATCGCTTCGCGACGCTGGACTTGAGCGCGAAACTGATACTGGTAATCGGCAGTCCGTCCGGCGCGACGCGCGCGATCGCTGTATTGACCCCGATCATGCGGCCGGAAGCGTCCAGCAATGGGCCGCCGGAGTTGCCGCGGTTCAGTCCCGTTTCCGTCTGAAACACGGATTTGCCCTTCGTGCCTTGAAAATTCTCGAACTCCGCGCTGATGGTGCCGGTCGTCAAGGTCCAGAGCCCGCCCTGTTCGGGATGCCCGATCGCCACCACGCGATCGCCGATCCTGGTCCCGTCGGAGTCGCTCAGCTCGAGGACCGGCAGCGGTCCGGCTGTCCCCTCGAGCTTGAGCAGCGCCAGGTCCAGCGGTTGCGAGAAGGCCACTACGCGCGCCTTGACTCCTCGCGACAAATCCGCCTTCGGATCGCCGGTCACCCGGTCCGGCTTCAGATAGACCGTCAAGCGGGGATAGGGCTTGCCCGTCGGCTCCTCGATCACGACATGGGCGTTCGTCAACACGAGCCCGTCCTGTTGGATGATGGAACCGGTGCCGCCGCTGCCTCGTCGGCCGGCGTTGGAATGGCCCATGACCATCACGACCGCCGGCGAACGCTGCTCGTAAATTTCGCGCGGCGTCAGTTCGGCCGGGAGGCCGATCCTCGACCATAACGCGAGACCGGCCGCGACGGCGACCGGTAAGAGTGTCGGCTTCATCCGCGCCTCTTCAGTTCGTCCTCGCGAGATACGACGAGCGCCAGGCCTTCACGACAGTATAAACCGGCCCGTCCGACGATACCAGCCGCCGCTCGCAGGACACGCAGAACGTCCAGGCGACTCCTTGCTTGCTCATTGCTTGCGATAGAACTCGGCAATCGTCTGCACCACGTAGGACAGTTGGTCGTCGGTCAATTCCGCGTAGATGGGCAGCGACAACACTTCCTCGGAAGCCCGTTCGGAAACCGGGAACGCGCCTTTGTGGTAACCAAGGTCCCTGTAGCAGTTCTGCAGGTGCATCGGCAGGGGATAATACACTTCGGTCCCGACACCCTTGTCTTTGAGGTAGGCGCGCAGTTCGTCGCGCTTCTGCGCGCGAACGGTGAATTGGTTGAAGACGTGGAAGTTGCCGGCCTGCGTCTTGGGCAGCCGCACGCGCTCGTCGAGGCCCGCCTCCTTGAACAATTGCTCGTAGCGGGCGGCATTCCTTCTCCGCCCCTCGGTCCACTGATCCAGATACTTGAGCTTGACCGACAGGACGGCCGCCTGCAGCGCGTCCAGCCGGCTGTTGATCCCGACCGCCTCGTGCAGATAACGGACTTTGCTGCCGTGCACCCGCAGCATCGCGATCGATTCGGCGAGGCCCTTGTCGTTGGTCGTGACCATGCCTCCGTCGCCGAAGCCGCCGAGATTTTTCGACGGGAAAAAGCTGAAGCAGCCGGTGTCCCCGAGCACGCCGGCCCGGACGTTGTGACGCGCGGCCCCGATGGCCTGGCAGGCGTCTTCGATGACTCGAAGCCCACGCCGCCCGGCGATCCCGTTGATCGCCTCCATGTCCGCGCATTGCCCGAACAGATGTACCGGAATGATCGCCTTGGTCCGGGGCGTGATCGCTTTCTCGATCAAATCGGGATCCATGTTGAAGGTCTCGGCTCCGATGTCCACGAAGACCGGCTTGGCGCCGAGCCGGGAAATCGCCCCCGCCGTCGCGAAAAAGGTGAAGGGCACGGTGATCACTTCGTCGCCGGCCTTGACGCCCAGCGCCATCAACGAGAGCAGGAGGGCGTCGCTGCCGGACGCCACGCCGACCGCGTGGGCGCCGCCGACATACTTGGCCACCGCCTGCTCCAGCGCGGCGACCCGAGGGCCCAGCACGAACCCCTGTTCATCGCACGTGGCCTCGATCGCCCCCATGATCTCCGATCGAATCGACCGATACTGCGCCTTCAGGTCCAACAAGGGAACGTTCACGGTTTCCTCCTCACGAAAGAAGGGTTCCGAGTCGTGTCGTTCTGCGCCTCGACGCCGCACGACCATGAGCCGGGCCGCAGCTGTCCATACAGAGCTTCATATTGCCTGACCATCTCGTGAATCTCAAATTCTTGCGGCAGCGGATCTCGGCGGACCCGGAGCCTGGACCGTCGCCCGGCGTCTTCCAGGACACGGCAGACTCGTTGCGCCATTCCGTCCACATCTCCCGCGCGGCACAACCATCCGTGTTCACCCTCGACGATCGCCTCTTCCGAACCTCCCACCCGCGTCGCCACCACGGGCAGGCCGCTGGCCCGCGCTTCCAAGAGCACGCGGGGCAACCCTTCCCAATGGGACGTCAGCAGAAACACATCCAGCGCCTGCATCAAAGCCGGAACGTCCCGCCTCCAGCCGAGCAGCCGCAGGCGCTCCTGCAAGCCGGCTTTGCGGATCGCCGCTTCAACCGGCTCCCGCAACTCGCCGTCTCCGACCAGCACGAAGCGGACCGAGGGAAGCCGCCGGCAGACCCGCGCCGCGACCGCGACAAAGTCCAGCGGCGCCTTCTGCGGCTTCAGGCAGGCGACGGTGCCGACCAGCAACTCCCCGTCTTGGACGCCCACCTCGGCGCGCAGACGGTGTCGCTGCGAATCGGACAGCGCGGTGGAGAACGGTCGAGGGTCGATGCCCGGACGGACCAGCGACACCCGCTCCCGTGTAAACAACCCCCATCGCAGTCCCTGCTCGATGTCTGCCTTGGACACCGCCACCCAGTGCGTCGTCACCCGGCCGGTGAATCGCTCCAGACCGACCAGCATCTTCCGCAGCCAGGCCGGCTGCCGCGGCGTGACGCCGTATCCATGAACGGTGTGCACGACGACCGGGACCCGCGCGAACCACGCCGCCCAGCGGCCGAGAATGCCGGCTTTGGAACTGTGAGTATGGACGATGGTGGGACGGAGCTTCCGGAACAGCCGCACGAGTTGGATCAGAGCGAGCAGGTCGTGCAACGGCCGGATCTCCCGGCGGAGCGGGGGCAGCACCTGCACGTCAACGCCGGACAAGGCCTTCGCCTCCGCGGTGAGCAGGCCGTCGGGCCCCGTCACCAACGCCGGCCTGAATCGCGCACGATCGAGATGCGAGACCGTGAACAACGCGACTTCCTGGGCTCCACCCAGTTCCAGCTTCGTGATGACATGGCAGACCGTGTCCACGGATCTCAGCTCCGGCCAGCGGCGCCGTTCGTCTCGGCGGCCAGTTTCTCCGCCAGGCGTTTGCCTTGGGCGATCGCATCTTCCATGGAGGTATGTTCCCATCGCCCGTACCGGCCGATGGAATGGATGCCGCGTCGCTCCAGCTCTCGTAGAATCGCCGGCAGCATCTTCGCCCGATGCCGGTCGAACAGGACATAGGCGTAGTAAATATCTTTCACGTCCGCGACGAGAATCTCGTCGTCTTTCCGGAAAATGCCGGCTCGCTCCATGCCTTGACGAACCATGTCGAGCAACCGCGCTGGCGGCACCATTTCGTTTGGGCGATGGGAGATCTCGACATAGAGCGAACTTGTGCCGGGCCGCCCCAACGCCGGCGCAAAATTCATCGGAAAGCCGGCCCGATAGAACGGGTACTCGGGTTCGGGGAAGTAGATCCAGTGCTTGTCGGACACCCGTTCCCGCGCGACGCCCAGGTTGACGTTGTACACCGACACCCACCGCAATCCGGCTGCGGCGTCCTTGATGTCCCGCGGCAGATCGACGCAGCGGCGCACCAGTTCCGGAATCGGGATTGTCGAAACCAGAGCTTCGTACTCTTCCACTCTGATTCCCTGACGCCCGTCGCGGAAGACGGCCCGTCGCCGCGTCGTCTCGATTTCGACCAATTCCGTGTCATAGGCGATCCCGCGGACGGCGGGCAGGAAGGACTGCGGCAAGACATTGATCCCCCCTGTCGACGGATACAGAAACGTCGGGTTGTATCCGAACGCCTTGTCCTTGATGCCGAGGGCGCCGTTGATCACATCCTTCAGCTCCGGTTTCGGCACCAGCCACGACACCCAGTCGGATGTGAGCTCATCCAACGGCACCTGCCACAACTTTTCATTGAACGGGATCATGAAATGCTTCGCCATGCCCTCCCCGAGATTTTCCAAAATCCACGCCTTGAAGGATCGTTCTTCGGGCGGTCCAGGCGGAGCCGGATCGGTCAAGGTCGCGATGAATCCGAGCAGGCATTCTCGGATCACCTCCGGAGGAAGCCCGTAGGTGTTCACCTGGAACGGGTACTCGGTATAGGTCCGGTGAGAGTAGATGAAGGAGCGTCGGTTATGCTTCTCCAGGCGGCCGTCGAGCAACCGCTCCACCAGCGCCTTGATCTCCGGCCGGCGGAAGTGGAGCAGGTGGCCGGTCATGTCGAAGGTAAAGCCGTCTTTCTGATACGAGCGGCAGAGCCCTCCCGCTTCTTTCTCCCTTTCAAAGACCCGGTACGGCAGATCCCGCAGATGATACGCGGTGCTGAGGCCGGCCAAGCCGGCGCCGACGATGAGGATCATCCGGACGTCCTTCTCTCCGGTTGTCCGGCCGGCACAGGTCCCTGAAGGCCGACTCCTTTTCCGCTTCCCACATTCACGCGTGTGAGCGCATAGGCCGCGATGCCCAGCGACATCAGCGTCAGCACGCTGAAGACCAGCGCCAGGTCCTGCGGCACCGACATGACCAGCAGGCCGATTCCGCCCAGGACCGCGGCCGCGACATAGCTGATCAGCACGACCTGCGGCACCGACAGCCCCCACTGCCTGAGCCGGATCGCCATGTGGTCGGGACTGCCCAGAAAGATGGGCAGTCCCCTGAGGAATCGAATGTACATGACGAACAGGGTGTCGAAGATGGGCACGCCGAGAATCATCAACGGAGTCAACAGCGAAATCGAATGGCCGCCGGTGTATTGGCCGATCATGCACAACGCGCCGAGCATCAGCCCGATGAACATCGCGCCCGCGTCGCCCATGTAAATCGTCGCCGGATGACGGTTGTACCGCAGGAATCCCAACAGACTGCCGATCAACGCCGCCAGCAGAAAGGCGATCGTCTGGTCGCCGTTGAGCAACGCGATCGCGCAGAGAAAGGTCGCGCTGATCACGCCCACGCCGGCGGAAAGCCCGTCCATGATGTCCAGCAGATTGAAGGCGTTGATGATCCCGATCATCCACACCACGGTCAACGCCAGGTCGAGCCACTCCGGCAACGCGGCGATCTCGATGCGAATCCCGCTCTTGATCAGGACGAAGACGGCGAGCAACTGCCCGGCCAGTTTCGTGCGCGGTGAGAGCACGCCGAAGTCGTCCACCAAGCCGAGCATCATGACCAGCGTCCCCGCCAAGACGATGCCGAGCACGTCTTGACGGAACTCGAAGGTGAAGGCGAGGCTGATCAAGAACGACAGGTACACGGCGAGGCCGCCCAGATAGGGCACGGGCTCGCGTTGATGTTTCAGGCGCCCGTCCGGACTGTCCACGATCCCGTACTTCAGCGCCGCCCGGCGCGCCAACGGCACGCCGTACAACGACAAGCCGAAGGCCAGCATCAAGGTGAACCCCAGCAGGATCATCGCCTCGCCGTCCTCACACTCGCCGTTCCGTCATCGAGTCGCCGACGCGCCTTTCGTTCCGCCCGCCGGCCCGGCATGAAGCCGTTCGAGATAGGCGCGATAGCGCTCCTCCGAATGATGCTCGCTCACGCGACGCCGCGCCGCTTCGCCCATTCGACGCCGCCGGTCAGGGTCTCGCAACAATGACACGACCGCTTCGGCGACCGAAGCCGCCTCCGGCTTGACCCGGACGCCGGTCGCCTCATCCACCAGGCGCCAGGTCAATCCCACATCGGTCGCGACGGAGGCCAGGCCGGACGCCATGGCCTCGAGCAGACTTTGCGACGGATAGTTGTCCTGCCGTTGCAGCGAGACGAACACCGCCCCTTTTGCCAGCACGGGCGCGATGTCGGCCTGGAATCCCAGGGTCATCACCGCTTGCAGGTCGAACCGTCCGACGGCCGTCTCGACCTGAGGCGCCAGCGGTCCGTCACCGAGCAGGAAGAAGCGCGCATCCGGCGCGCCCCGTCGGATCAACGACGCCGCTTCGACGAACAGCAACGGGTTTTTGTCTTCGATCAGGCGTCCCGCGAAGATCACCCACGGCTCCTTCACCGGGGCCGGCCGGAAACGATCGAGGTCGACCACGCTGCCCGGCGAAACCGCGATCTTTTGCGGCGCAACCCCGCGCCGGATCAAATCCTCGCGCACCTGGACGGTCAAGGCGTCGACCTGCGCGCAACGCGACAAGGCCGCCCGATACAACGGCAAGGCCTTGGGCGTTCCCACGTGGGCGGACAGATCGGGATTGGTGATCGACACCACGAAGCGATGACCCGGCCGCACGACCATCAGCGGCAGCGCCACGTATCCTCCGCCGAGTGCCAGGTGAAACAGGCGCCGGCTTGCGAATCCGTACCGCCCGAGGAGCCAGACCGCCATCAGCAGATAGTCCACTTTGGAGAGCCAGAAGGTCGCGCCGGCACCGACCAGCCGGAGCCGATCCGCCATCCATCCGCACGGCTCCGCCAAAGTACGGACGCGCGGCTCCCGACCGGTCACCGCGCCAGCCGCGACAAGCTTCTCCCAGAGACTTCCGTTGACGATCAATTCCGTCTCCGGGTCCTCCGCCGCCAGGCGGGCGAACAGGCGGCCCAACCGGCGTTCGGTGCCGCCGATGCCCGCGTTGTTGATCAGCACGAGGGCGCGACGCATGCCGGGGCATCCACAAATTCACGGCACCAGAGTTCCACGTTGAGCCAACGCCAGAGCACGAACCCGAGGTTCTTGCGTCCCGCCTGGTGCGCGTCGAACTCGCGCCGCACCGCGTCAGGATTGAGATAACCGCGCGAGCGGGCCCGCGAGTCGAACAGGACGTCCTGGGCCATCTCCCGCAAGGACGTTCTGAACCACTCGTCTTCGGGCGTGACAAATCCGAGCTTATCCGCCCGCCATCGCACCGGGTCGGGAAGAATCCCGTCCATCGCTTTCCGCAGCAGCACTTTGGTCCATCCCTCGTGAAGCTTGAGATCGGAGGGCAGCGCAAAGGCATACTCCACCAAACGGTGGTCCAGAAACGGCAGGCGGGGCTCGATTCCGAACGCCATGGCGTTGCGGTCCTCACAATGGAGCAACGCGCGCAGCCCATTCCGTTCGAGCAGCCGCCGCTGCATGGCGCGGAGATGGAAACCCTCCGGCTGATCCCCCTCGCCTTCCTCTTTCCAGCGCCGCCGGAACTCCGGGGCCAGCCAGGCTGCACTGCCCGTCATCAGAGGCCGAACCTTCTGCACCACGACGTGTGGAAGCAGCGCGCGTGCGAAATTCGCCATCGCCTGAGGCGGCAACGCCCCGTGTCGTTGCCGGTAGGCTCGCCACTCCTCCCGAAATCGCCTCCACCGGCCTTGAACCAGAAGATCGGCGAACAACGCGCCGAAGAACCCGTGATACCCGGCTAAAATCTCATCCGCCCCTTGTCCGTCCAGGAGCACCCGGATTCCGTGCTGGGCAGCCAGGCGCATGACGGTCCATTGAGCGAAAATACTGGTCGATCCGAACGGCTCATCTTGCTGCCGAACCACCCGCCTGACTGTCTCGATAAACTCCTTCGGATCGGGAAAGGCGTAGTGGGGCTCCACGCCGGTTCGTTCCACGACGAATCGGATGAAGCGACGCTCGTCGTACGCGGGATCGTCGAAGCACGAGGAAAAGGTCTTCTGCCGCGCGCCGATAAGGTGAGGCGGGACGCCCGCATCGTTTCGCAGCAACTCGTTGGCCACGCAGACGATCGACGACGAATCCAGCCCTCCGCTCAGGCAACTTCCGACCGGCACGTCGCACCGCAGTCGCAGACGAACGGCGTCCCGAAAGAGATGACGAAACCGCTCGACATCCTCCGGCCGCGTCCCTCGCGGGGCTCCATCGGACTCCGGCAAGCGCCAGTATCGATGCATCGTCAGCCGCCCTTCGCCGATGACCAGATAATGCGCAGGCGGCAGTTGCCGAACGTCCTCGAAGAACGTGCTCTCGGCATAGTCCAGATACGCCCCGTCGAGGTAGGCATACACCGCCCGGTGATTCGGCTTGGGTCGACCGATGAATGGGAGGAGCCCCTTGATCTCGGATGCGAAGGCGAATCGCATTCCGTCCCAGACATAATAGAAGGGTTTCTCGCCGAACCGGTCGCGGGCACAGAAGAGCCATTTTCTCTGGCCGTCCCACAGGGCAAAGGCAAACATGCCGTTGAACCGCTCCAGACAGGACGTCCCCCATTCCCGATAGGCTGCGAGCAGAACCTCTGTATCGGATTCCGAACGGAACCGATGGCCCAGGGCCTTCAGTTCAGCACGCAGTTCAAGGTAGTTGTAAATCTCTCCGTTATAGGTGATCCAGCAACGCCCATCGTCGGTCGCCATCGGCTGGTGCCCACCCTCGGACAGATCGACGACCGCCAACCGGCGATGCCCGAGACCAATGTGATACCGGTGGTCTCGCAGGCTCGACAGTGCGACGGTCGAGCCTTTGACGAGACACGGCTGCTCGCGTCCAGAAGCGGACAGCAACACATAGCCTTCGCCGTCAGGACCGCGATGCGCCTGTTGCTCGATCATACGTCCGAGCAGTCCGGGATCGACCGGTTTGTCCGTCACCTGGAACATGCCCGCTATGGCGCACATGGCGAATCGATTCGCACCTCCTCTCACCCGGTCGCTGCGACCAGGTTCGCATAGAACCCTTCCATTTTCGACATTTCCCGGTTTTGATCGGCGATCTCGACCGCCGTTGCGCGGTTCCTCGTTGAGACCTTCGCCCTGAAACCTGCGTCCGACAACACGCGGACAAGGGCGTCGGCCAGGCTGCCCTCGTCCTCATCCACGAAACATCCGTTTTCACAATCGCGGATCACTTCCGCATACTGCGGGAGCCGGTTGAGGACCGGCACGGCGCCGCAGGCCATCGTCTCGATCAACGTGTTCGGCATGCCGTCAGAATTGGGCACCATGACGACCGCGTCCGCCAGATTCAGCCACCGCGGCATGTCTTCATAGGGAATGGCACCGACGAACTTCACCCGCTCCAGGACTCCGAGCTCCGCCGCCAGCCGTTGCAAACCTCGGACATAGACGTGATCGGCAAACTGCTCAGTAATGACCAGTACGGAGCCAGGCACCTGCTCGCAGACCTTCGGGAGAGCCCGGATCACGCGGGCGTGGTTGTAAAATGGCTGCGCGAGCCTGGGGCTTAAGATGACACGCTGCTGCTCCCCGATCTTCCACCTCTCCCGAATAATGCGCACATCCAGACCCGGTTTGAAGCGTTCCAAATCAACTCCCCATCCGATTCTGACCAGCGCACGGACCTCGGGCGCCAGCTCACGGACCTTCGCTTCCATAAACGCCGAATGGGTCGTCACCAAGTCGGCCCTTCTCAATAACCGACGGGTCAGACTCCGGCTGTACCATTCTTTGAACGCCCCCTGCTCTTCCAGAATGTCGCTGCCCCAGGGCGTCGCAACACAAGGACAGGCAGGTTTCAGCACAAGCCCCCAGGCCAACCCTCGAAGGTAATGAACGTGCACGACATCCGGCTTGAGTCGTCGAAGCATCTGCAGTAGCCGGACGGCCGAAACCAGCCTCCCAACTTTGCGCGGTACTCCCGTGGCTTCGATATTGACCTGCCGGAAGCCTGTAATAAGATGTGGCTCGGCTGGCTCGACCGTCACGACGGTGGCTTCATGGCCGCGGCGCGCAAACCATTCCACCCACCTGCGAAGATTCACGGAGGCGGCCGGGCCGACAAAGCACAGCCGAAGCGGTGTCATGGGCGTGTGCCTCAGTTCAGTTCTCAGCCGCCAGCGGGCAGACCAGCCGTCTCAACAACAGCTTGAATTCCGATACTGACTTCATGAGATCGTGATGTTCCCGTGCATAGGCCTCAGCATGCCGTCCTAACTCTCGCCGCTGATCGTCGTCCGCGCAGAGCGCACGGGCTGAAGACAGCAGGCTCTCGAAGCAGCCGGCGGCGCAGACGCCGATCCGCTGTTCGGTCAACAAGCGGTCGGGATCGACTTTCCAAGACAGAATCGGAACGCTGTGCATCGCCGCTTGAACGAAGGTATTGGGGAAGCCTTCGTACTCTGACGTGTTGACGAACAACTTGGCTGCGGCAAAGTGGCGGTCCACATCGCGGAGCGGCACATCCTCATGCCACGACACATTGGGCAGCCGAGCCGCGCGCTCGCGGACGCGCCGCCATAACTCGTCATGCGTCCGATCCCGCATGCCGACCATCACACAGCGCTCCGCCGGAAGCCGCTCCGCCAGTTCTAAAAACATCAACGGCTGCTTGACTGGATGGATGCGCCCGACCCATAAGACAATGGCAGGCTCGATCGTGGAGTCGTGTCGGAGAGGGTGTCCTGTGCGGATCAATGCCCCCGTCCGGTGATACCGACTCCTGAGCGCTTCCTGCTGGTCTCGCGTCCGGCAGACCACTTCATCGGCCAACCAAACCCCTAGAGGATAGAGCCACTTCAACGCCCCTTCGACCCTACCGTAAACCCGGCACACATCGGCTATTGATGAAACGACGAAGACAAACCGACGGCGCAACAGTCGGCAGATTAATGCGTAGGCTCCAACTTCCGCTCCGGCACCTGAGTGCAGATAGACATCGGCATTGATCTTCCGAAAAAGACGCAGCATCTCCGAAAAGGCCGACCAGTAGCCTCGCACCACGCGTATCGGATGACGGCAAAGGGCAGTAAAGCTGGCAACCAGCCGATCCTTTCCGTGTCGGCGAAAGAGGGCAATCCGGTCATGTCGCTCGGTCCCTGAGTCTGTTTGCACGGTCGTCAAGACCGACACCTTGAAGCTCGGTTCTTCTGCCAATGCTTTGGAAAGTAGGAAGAATTGCACCTCCGCTCCGCCGAAGGCCAGATTGCTCTCCGGTTGGTACAAACCATAACCCAGAGGCGAAATGAAACAGACCCGAATCGCTCGGTTCGTCTTCACGTGGCCATCCGACCGACCGAACATCGTGGTAACGCTCCCTTGTACCACCCTGCCACCAGATAGAGACTCCATCAGCTCGTCGATCCATCCATGTATTCTCGGTGCCACAGCTCCAGCATCAGCAAAGCGTACAGTCGGGACCCGTAATTGTCATCGGTCTGCTGATGTGTCTCAATGATCTGGCGGACCCGGTTCGATTTGAAATACCCCCGGCTGGTACAACGGTCGGACAGCAGGGTCTCGCGAACAAGCTCATGGCAATCGATGCGGAACCAGCGATCAATCGGAACGCCGAACCCCTTCTTGTCTCGGTTGAGGATGCTGTCAGGAAGCACATCTCGCATGGCCTCCTTCAGCAAGTACTTGGTTTCTCCATTGCGTATTTTCATATGAACTGGCAGCGATGCGGCGAACTCTACCAACCGGTGATCCAACAGCGGTGACCTGGCCTCAAGTCCATGGGCCATCGTTGCCCGATCTACTTTCACCAATAGATCATCCGGCAGATAACTCCTGGTATCCACGCTCAACAGTTTGTCCAGGAACGTAGAGGCCTGAGCCTCGTCGAACCACTGGCTCATCAATTCTCCTGCCCTATAGCCGCGCACCGTCTGGCCGAAGCCGGACGTATACAGCGCTTCGGCCTCGGCCGGCGTGAAATAACAGATGCGTTCGAGGTAGCGTTGGTCAATCGGCATGAACAGGCGATCGAGTCGACATTGTATGCCCCGAATCTCGGGCACATCGCCCGGTAGCCGGGCAATCAGCTTCCGCAGCTCGGCTGCAGCAATCGCGACGTTCGTGGAGTTTCCAATTAACCTGGATGCCAGATGATCGATCGGCCGAAATCGATAGCGAGGATACCCACCGAACAGTTCGTCTCCACCATCTCCGTTCAAGACAACGGTCACGAACTGCCGACACAACTGGGATACGTAAAAAGTCGGGATCGCCGAGGAATCGGCGTAAGGCTCGTCATAGACACGCACCAGTGTAGGCAGAATGTCGACGGCGGAAGACTCCACAATAAACTCATGATGATTGGTCCCAAACCGTTTGGCCACATCGCGCGCGTAGGGGAGTTCGTTGTAGGCCGCTTCCTTGAAGCCGATGGAGAAGGTTTTGACCGGCTGAGTCATCAGCCGACTCATTTCGGCGACGATGCTGCTGGAGTCTACTCCTCCGCTCAAGAAGGCTCCCAGCGGCACGTCGCTGGCCAGGCGTAACCTGACCGATTCCTGCAACAGTGAACGGAACTCTTCGACATACTCCCGATCGGTTCGACCTGTCAGCTTGTCGTCGTAGCGCAGCGACCAGTATGAGCTTTCGGATGCCTTCCCGTCTTCGTAAACCAACACGTGCCCGGGAAGCAGTTTTCTCACGTTCCGGAAAATCGTTCTGGGAGCCGGAATGTATTGATAGGTCAGATAATAGTGAATCGCGACAGGATCGATGTCCCGAGGAATTCCACCCGCCAGCAAGGCTTTCAACTCCGAGGCAAACATCAAGCCTCCCTGCAGAACTGAGTAAAAGAGCGGCTTCTTTCCGAGGCGGTCCCTGGCAAGCACAAGTCTCTGCGTCCGTTCGTCCCAGATCGCAAAGGCGAACATGCCTCTGAGCATAGACAGGCATTGCACCCCATGCTGCTCATAGAGATGGATGATCACCTCCGTGTCAGTGCGTGATCTGAACGTGTGCCTATCCTCCAAAAGTCGACGCAGTTCCTCGAAGTTATAGATTTCTCCGTTAAAGACGAGCCAGACCGAGCCGTCTTCGTTCGTCATTGGTTGATGCCCGGCTGGGCTAAGATCCAGAATGCTGAGCCGTCGGTGGGCTAAGCCGACGTGCCCGCGCACATAGATCCCATGATCGTCCGGTCCTCGATGCCGCAGTCGTTCTCCCATGGCCTCGATCACGTGTTTCGCCACGGGTCTCCGATCCGCCGTCACTTGTCCTGCAATGCCGCACATGTGTCGGAAACTCCGTCCTCGACTCGGATTGTGGATCGTTAGACTGCTGCTCGCCGTCCTCTCATTGATACCGGGAAAGCCAATTCGGTGACCTCGTCTAAGTTCGCCTTCTGGAACCAGTCCCGCACCTCCGACCCCGTATGCTTCCACTGAAATCGGGGGGAATACAGATCGAAAGTGTCCAAAACATCCCAGCGAAGGCCTCGCCCTTGATCACTTGTCGGAATGCGCCGGGCGATCCGCCACAGAAGAGGCAGTCTCCCCATTGCGTGCAGGATCGGCACACATGTCCAACACAGCCCGTACAAGAGCGGTTTCGGCAAGTGGATCGTGATACAGCGCAAGCGATCCAGAAACTCGGAGTATTCACCAGCCCAGCTATATACCCAGACGGCAATTACCCCCGCTGGCTTGAGCAGCGGCGGCAGGCGCAAGAACGCATCGCGTGTATTGGCGGTGTGATGGAGGACGCCGACGCTATAGATCGCATCGAAGGTGGCGGCCCGAAACGGCAGATTGATCACGTCGGCCTGTACGACGTGAATTCCTTTGCGACGGCCCATGTTCGTGTAGGCTGCATCGACCGCGTACGATAAGTCCACGCCGATCACCTCAGCTCCCCAATCCGCCGCAATCTCCATATACCGCCCGGCCCCACATCCCACGTCCAGCACGAGCTTCCCCTTCATGTCCGATTCGGCAAAACCGGTCTTTAGGGCAAACGCCTTCAGTGACTCATCGTGGCCCGCTAGAGAATCGATTTGGGTCTTCCGATGCAGATTCCACTGGTATGAAAAACTCTTCGCATAGGCATCGGACTCCACGAACCGAGGAACCCCCTGCAGGATCGGGAAAACCTTCTTACAAAGGGTACAGAGCAAGTTGCCGCGCTCTATCTCCTCGCCGTCCCACGCGTCGACTGTGAGATTCAAAGGCTCGCGACACGTCGGACAAACCACATGCTGTCGCAACGATTCCTTCATTTCTTCTGTCTTCCCTCCCCTGGCCTTCTGCTCCTTCAGCAAGTAGAGACCCGCTCCGGAACATTCATTCAGCTCGGGTCGCCAGCCTCACATGTTGCATGGCGGAGAGACCGTCCTTCCCAAGGCTGGTGAAGAGCTCTACATACTGTCGGGCGATGACAGCCGGGTTGTGCTGCTCCTGCACGTACCGCCGACCGTTTTCCCCCATCATCGTCCGCAGCGGCTCGTCTGCCCACAGTTCACGAATGAAGCGTTCGAATCGATCCCAGTCCTGATCCGCGCAATACCCCATGTGGAAACGCTCCAGCATCCGGCCGGGGTTAACCGCCCACGACACGATCGGCGTCCCGCAGGCTGCAGCTTGAAGAAAGGTGTTGGGAAATCCCTCCACACGCGACGTGTTGACGAATATCGCAGCTTCTTCAAACAGCCGAACGGTATCCTCAAACGGCATCCATTTCACCCACCTGAGATTCGCGAGCCCGTTCATCCGCCTCTGAAGCCGGGGCATCGCGGCCACATCAATGTCGCTTGGCCGACCTACCATAAGAAAAGAGGCCTCCGGCATGCGGCCGGCCAACTCTAGAAAGAGTTCAGGTTGCTTCCACTCGTCCATCCGCGCCATCCACAAAATTCCCCTCCGCTGCCTTTCGCCCTTGCATCGCACCGGAATAGGGCATAAAGATCTGATCAATTCTCCTTCCCGACCGTAACGCGACCGAAGCAGAGTCAGCTGATCTTCATGTTGGCAGACAATCGCATCCGCGCGACGCAGTCCCCCTTCAAAGCGTTTGCCCCAGATTCCATGGATCTCGGCATAGGCTCCGGACACATCGTCTTCGTGGGCCACCATGTAAACGAAACGGCGTCGCAACAGAGCGCACGCACGCTGTACATACCCCACTTGGGGCGAGGCGCATCGCATAACATACACATCCGCGTCAGCCGAACGGATCTCCCTGACCCATTCGAAAAACTCCCGCAGCTCGCGCTGGCGATGGACCAGCCAGCGAAGCGGCCCTCCCACTACGGAGACGATCAACTCACGGCATATATAGCTTTTGCGAACAATCCAACGAATTCCCGAAGCCATCCAAGCTGGGAGTCGATCCAACCACGCTTTGACTCCCCGCTCGAACCACCCCCAGACCGTGTCCGGCGCCGCCTTCCTGCCGGCTTGCAAGCTCGCCGCCTCCGGTGGGTCATCGGTCAGGACCTGAAGCTTGCCGAACACCTTGCTCAGAAGAATGGTGATGGCTCCATGCTGCTCTTTTCCTGCCCGTCCGCTGTCCCCTGTCAGCACGGAAACCGCGAGATTCCTGTCTTGTGCCAACTCATTAGCCAAACTGCAGATCTGGATCTCTGCCCCGCCGACGGGAAGGCCGGAGGAAGGTCGGAAAAAGCCGTATGCATGAGTCGAAATGAAGCAGACACGCTTCCGGTTAGCATCCGTAAGCCGCTTTACATGGACCTGAGCGCTTTCCAGGTAACAGGTCTGAATCTCTGACGCCATACGGTCTGCTGAAAAGCACCGCCGGACACGATCCAGCGCGGCCTCCGCGATCGCTTTCGCCAACGCCGGCTCTCTGAGGAGCTCCAACACACGCGTCGCCATGGCCCCCGCATCGCCGACCGGCACAATGAACCCTGTCTGACCATCCTGCACTACCTCGACCGCTCCTCCAGCCGCAGTGGTCACAACGGGGGTATTGGCCACAGCCGCTTCAAGCAAAACGTTGGGGAATCCCTCGGTCGTCGACGACATCACCAGAACATCCATAAGCTGGATCAGGCCCATCACATCCGTTCGCTTGCCTAGCAACATTGCATGCCCGGAAAGTCCCAGCCGTTCAACGCTTCGCTCGAGTTCGTCTCGCATCTCACCGTCTCCTACAAGGAGAAAGCGCGCATCCGGCCGGATCTGCGCAATCCGAAAGGCCGCTCGAAGAAAAGTCCCGTGATCCTTCTCCGGACAGAGTCGACCGACGATACCCACAAGCGGCGCATGCGCCGGCAGACCCAGTTCGGCTCTGAGTCGTTGCTGCTGCGCAGCATCGCGTGGATTCGCCTGTACGATCGGAACGCCGTTATAGATCGTGCGCAGCTTCCGTTCCGGAATGAAGGCCCACTGCCGGTTCTCCTCGCGAACCCTGCGCGAGTTCGCGATAATGGTCGTCTGCAACGGAACGGTGAGCATATCGATGCTCCGCTGCCACTTCGGATACCACCAAGGAAACCGGCCTGGACGCTCACTTCGCACGGAACCGATGACCGTCGGAGTGCCTGCCAGAGTCCCGGCGATAGAGCCGATCATCATCGCATAGTGCATCCAACAGTGGAGAACGTGGCACGGCTTGGCATAGAGATAGCGCATGAGCCGCCAGGTCACCCCTATCATCCAGAACTCGTAATGCGAATTAAGAGTGGTGACCGGCACACCCAAGCCTCGGACGTCAGAATCAAAAAATTTGTCAGGCAGATTGAGCATGACGACCTCCGGTTCCCATCGGGAACGGTCGAGGTATTCGAGGAACGTCACGAGTTGTCGTTGAGCGCCGCCCATGCCGAGGCTTGGAATGAATAGAACCACCCGTTGCCGTCCTGTCGGCAACCGTTTGGCCACTGCGCGGCGTACTGGATACAACCCGAGCGTCGTCAGGCCTCGAATCGCGTTCGCGAGCACGGCCAAGCCAAACAACCCGGCCACATCGAGCCAACGCCGCAGATGCAACCAGGCCCACAACGCAGGCCGGTGAACCGCCCGAACTCCCACACAAATCAGAAGGCTGTTCACCATCCAGGTCCTTCGATTCCATACGCGGAGTCGTCCACGGCCGTTGTAAGACGCGATGAGTGGAACCCGGAAGGTCATCGGCATTCGGCGGTAGGTCCAATGATAGACACCCAGACGACTCTCGAACGGCACCACACAAAGATCAACAGATTGTCTCTCTCCAACCGGTGGTACCAGAACCGAACCGTCCATAGCCAAAGGTAGGAGCTCGGTGAACAGCCCTGTGGTACGCGCACGCAGCAGATCTGTATCGCGGACACAGCCTATCAGCATGGCTCCAGGATAGCGCGTCGCGACCGCCTGCGCGGCGGACAAGAAATGAGAGAACCTGCAGGACTGCAGCAGGATGATCCGCATCACTCCTTGGCTGTTCCGCTCACAACGAACTGAACCGGATAGGCCCCGCACCGGTTCATGAGCGTCCAATAGCCGAGACGCAGTGCGTTCATGCCCGGCCATACCCTCGGTAGCCGAACCCATCCCGCAATGCTGGAGAATGGCCGCGACCATCCGATCGATTCCGAACTGGGTTAAGACATGCTTGCGTCCAGCCTCACCGAAGCACCGGCGAAGCGGTTCGTCCTTGAGAAGCCGTATGACGCGCGCGGCAAGCTGTGTGCTGTCTCCGCAAGGCACAACATAGCCAGTGATCCCGTCGAGCACCGCCTCCCGCGCGCCTCCGGCGTCGGTGGTCACGACCGGGACCAGGAGCGCTTGGGCTTCCAGCAGCACCAGCGGCATCCCTTCTGTCTGGGACGTGAGCACAAGGACATCAAGAGCACCGAGCAAATCCAGCACGTCCGTGCGAGCCCCTAGAAAGGTCACACAATCCGCCAAACCCATCCGTTCCACATCGGCGATCAGCTGCTCCCGGTCGTTCCCATCTCCGATTACAAGTGCATGGACCGACGGCACAGCTTGCCGGACAAGCGTGAGCGCCTTGAAGAACGTCGGGTGGTCTTTCTCCGGTGATAGTCGCGCGATGATACCCACTACGAGTTTGGTCTCGATTCCCAGGCCCGATCTAATGGCCTTGCGGACGTCTGGCGTCGGCGGGTGCAGTTCGGTCTCATCGACACCATTATGGACGGTGACAATTTTCTCAGGTGGGATGCGCGCCCAGGCGATGTAATCCTCCCGGCAGGCATGAGAGCAAGCAAGCACGATGTCGGCCAAGTACCCCATGGCAATATCAAGCGGCCGTTGCCACGGCAACGGCGCCGTCTGACGTCTGGCCGGGCTTCCGCTGTGCAAGGACGTCACGATTCTTGGCACGCCGGCCAGTGAGCCAGCGATCGAGGCAAACACCGTCGCCCACGGCAGCCAGCCAATAACGGCATCCGGCGACTCCTGATGAAGTCGTCGCGTGAGCGCCCAAATGATTTTCCAGTAAGGAACTCCATAAACGCATGGCAGATAACTGAATGAAACATTCAGTCGGCGAACTTCTGGCTCGAAGAACTTGAAAACGGTATCTAAGGTGCAAACCTGGACGCGGTACTTCTTATGATCGAGTCGGCGAAGGAAATTGATAAGCACCTTTTGCGCGCCGCCCAGGCCGAACAAAGGGACAAAAATGAAGAGAGATTGATGCCCTAGGTGCTTCCGTCTAAGTCCTGGATGCAGGCCTGCCTTCCGCAACCCCGCTGCTCCGACCGCCAGAATGGTCAGCAAGCCGATCATCAGATAATCCATATAGATGGAAGCCCGATCCCGGATTGGCTTGGGCACACGCAGTTCGGTCAATCTCATCAGTGTGCAGGTCAGCACCGTGATCAGAGACCACACCGCTAGTCCATACGTGGAGACCGCCTGCTGTCCATTGATCGCCACAACTCGAGGGATACCGGCGAGCACGGGCAACAGGCGGAAGGTCCAAAACCGCACCCCGAAACGGTCGGGGAACGACAGCAGACACATGTCAAATCGCTCAGCGCGGATGCGCGCTAGGGTCTCCGGTGTGAGAACAGGCTTCTTCCCTTTACGATCTCTGTACTCCAGGATTGACTCTCCGTCATACCATTTCTTGACCTCAGCGGCCCTCGCCTCGTCCACCAGCCCTGCGATGGACGCCGACGGCCAGCGAGACTTGGCAAGTTGGACCGCCTCTCGAAATCGAGTCTCGTCGCAGCTTTGAACAACTAGAATTTTCATATCTCACGCTCGACAAACGGCCACGATCACCGGTGCCTTTTCGATCCCATAGGGAGTGACTTCCCGATCCGCCATGCTGTTGACCAGCGCCTGCATATGACGAAAGGCCCGCTCGACATCTGCTGTTGGCTCAGGGGAAACGGCGGCTGTTTCTTTTTTGTTCCGGGCGAGCTTCTGCTTTAACTTCCTCAACAGTGCTAGACCTATCAACCGCTCATCCCTCTCTAGCCGGGACCTTAACGCGTGCAGTTCGTGGAAAAGCGTAGGGATCAGAGACAAGTTGTGCCAGATACGCCTCATGTTCTCCTGAAAAGCGAGGAATGCGGGCGTATAGGCCTGCCCGTAGAGCGAGAATTCGGCAAAGGCGACGCGGAGCAGGGTTCTGAACTCTTCCGGAGTGTACTCCCGAACATGATATGGGTTGTCTGGAGTCATACCTGTTCCATTGACGAGACGGTTCGGAGTCGAAACCACACAGATGCCCGCGGGCTTCAGAATCCGTCTGATTTCACACACAACAGCCTTTGCGTCTTTCACATGTTCGATAACCTCCAGTGCGATCGCGGCATCCACGCTTTCTGACTTTATCGGAAGCATCGGCGCTGTAGCTCTGAGAAAACTAAGTCGATGCATCTGACAATGGTTCCTGGCATAGGAGATCGCTTCGGCGGACAGGTCGACACCTATCACAGTTCGTCCCGATGCTTCGGCGAGATACGCGGCGCCGTATCCGCTCCCGCATCCTAAATCAAGCACCGTGGCAGTCGGCCCAAGTAGCCTGGCCACAAACATGTACCGGCCCAGATGTTCGGCGTAGGAGGAATAGGATGGACCATAGTGCAGATGGGGAATGATGCGCTCAACATGCATAACCAGTCACACTCCACTCATGATCAAGGACGATAAACCCCACGTTTGGGTGAGTTGTCACAATCTCGAAGTGTTGAACAAATTCCCGCACGTCGTAGGGTGCGCTCCAATTGTTTTCGGAGGCAACGCCCACTGTGAGCCAGTACTGACCCGCTAAGAGCGGCAACTTTGAATAGCGCACCTCAATTGATCCAGCTTCAGCATTAATGGCCACACGAGTCGCCCGCATGAACGTGTTAGTCGCATGAATGCACGTCCCATCTGCGGCATGAATTTTCACACCAAACCCAGGATCGCGAAACGGCCTGTGCACCTGATAACAGATGCGGACAATGAGATCCTCGCATGTCCTGAAAACAGTCCGTGGTTGTCCATGAGCATCATGTGTGGTGACCTTCACAATTTCGATCTCTCCGCTTCCCCATCTCCTTACCCCGGGCTCCGGACCTAAGGGGCGTATTCCTTTAAGCTTCTGTTCCCGTTCTAGTCGGACAAACTCAAGATACGCGTCCACCACCTCATTGGGCTTCCCTATGCGCTCCAGACACCCTTCATTGATCCAAAGGACACGCGTACATATCTCTTTCACCCGTGCCAAATCATGCGAGACAAGGACGATCGTAGTCGAGGTCTTCAAGTCCTGAAATTTCTCGTAGCATTGGCGCTGAAACGCCGCGTCGCCAACTGCCAAAATTTCATCCGTTAGCAGGATATCGGCCTCCACGTGAACGGCGATCGCAAACCCCAGCCTCGCGTACATACCAGAGGAGTAATACTTCACCGGCGTATCCAAAAAGTCTTTCAGCCCTGAAAAGGCCACGATCCGGTCAAAGCGTTGTTCGATTTCCCGTCTGGTCAACCCCAGCACGGCAGCGTTCAAATAAATATTCTCGCGCCCGGTCAAATCCTGGTTGAAACCAGCGCCCAACTCGATCAACGACCCAACCCGTCCTTCCACGGCGAGCCGGCCTGTCGTCGGAGCGGTGATGCCAGCGATCAATTTCAAAATCGTGCTCTTCCCAGCTCCATTGGACCCGATGATTCCGAGAGTCTCGCCGTGCTCAACTTCAAAGCTGAGGTGCCGGATCGCCCAGAATTCGGATTGTTTCCCGCCACTCCCGTTGCCAGCCGAGTCTATTGATGGTGTAAAGAATCGAGAGAACGTGCGTAGAAGGGTGGGCGGAAGTCCGTTGTAGCACTTCGAAACATCGTCGAACTGGATGACCATCCCTGATGAACGCATGACAGCCTACATCACGTCCGCGAACCTGAGTTCCACAGTCTTAAAGTAGACATATCCCATCACCAGCGCGACGCTAGCCAGCGTCAACGAAAACACAATCAATTCGGGCGGCGGCAACGTTCCTCGGAGCAGAGCATTGCGATAAGCCTCCAATATCATGGCCATCGGATTCACCATGTAGAGCGTTCGATACTGTTCTGGAATCACCTCGACCGGATATACCACTGGGCTGAGGAACATCCATATCTGAAGGATCAGCGGTAACAGACTTCCGAGATCCCGTTTGAGCACGTAGAGAGCGGAGACCAGTAACACCAGCCCGGTCGTGAACATGATTTGAATAGCCAGAATTCCTGGCACCGCAAGCCAGGCAAACGAAACTGGAACCTCTGAAAGAATCAGCAGAACGCCGAGGACCGTGGCACCGACCAAAAAATCAAAGCTGACGGTCAGAACTCTCGACAGAGGAATGACTTCGCGCGGGAAACTGGCCTTCGTGATGAGACTCATGTTGGCTACGATGCTGGACGATCCCAATGAGAGGGAATTTGCAAAAAACAGCCAACTCAACAATCCTGTGTAAGCGAACACCGCATAGGAGACGCCTTCGACCGGAACCTTGACGAACACGGAGAAGACGGTCAGGAAGACCAACATCATCGAGACCGGCTGGACCAGAGCCCACAGCACGCCTAGCGCGGTCTGCCGATGGCGCGCCTTCAGTTCTCCCAACGCGAGCGTCCAAAGAAGCCCCCGATATCGGATGAGTCGCATCAGATGGTCTTTCATATCGGGTCTGCCCTCTCCCCCTAGGCGCGACGCCTGAGACGTTCCAGCGCGGTCTAGTTTGGCGTGAGTCGGGATCGCCGTTATGCTGGTCTGCACATGAGATTTATCGAAATTCGTGCATCGTCCGACAGCGAGTCATCCAAGCCGACACATCCACCGTATTCCGGTAACGGGCAACCTGCTCGAACGACCACCAGATGGAATAGGCCAATATAAAGGTCGCAAACGGGACCGTCTGAACACCTAGTCGAGGATCGATTCCGAGAGACACTGCGAACGGAACCGCGTTCGCCAACAGTACAATGACCACGATCATTTCTCTGTGCTGGCTAAACAGAAGCAGTCCAAGCCCAAGGAGATAAAACACGTAGGCTGGGTGCGCTTGTGTGCCGATTTGAATCTCGAACTGATCCGTGGGCCTCAAATACATGTCAACGTACCCCTGGAGTGTTCGACTGAGAATCTCTTCGACGCTATGCAACCCGAACAAATACTCGAAGGCACCCAGCGACGGTCCAGGGGTGGCATTTACCTCCATCTGCTCGCGACTCGGACATCCCGCACATCCGACTTGCTTCAGAATCACAAACTCAACATTACGAAGCCAGACAAAATGCACGTTGACGCTATAGAGAGGATCGCCAAACGTCTTCGCGTTATGCACAAGATGGGGGATTGACACGGCAGCAATGAGCGCCAGCGGAAGCAGCACGGATCTCCATTTTCCTGCCCTTTCTCGCCACGCCCAGAGCAAAAGGAGAGGGATCACAAACGTGTAACTGTTAAACCGCAGCAGATGCGCCGCTGCGCCAAACAGTGCTTGTCCAATTTGCCGACTTCTACATCCCAGTTGGTCTCCTTTGACCAACACTGCGTAAACAAAACCCATCACAGTGATCAGATACGCCTCCTCTCGCAGTCCCCGCACGCTCAGACTGATCAGATATGGATTCACGCTAAGCAGCGCAGCGACCAGGAGACCGACTAGTGGTTGCCCAGTGTAATCTCGGAACAACTTGTAGGCGACCAGGATCAGAACCAACGACAAGAACACAGTGAGCAGGCGGAGATGCACAGTCGAGTCACCTGTGAGCCAGAACCAGCCTTTGATCATCCAAATCCACAGAGGTTCTCGAGATCCGGTATCGTAGGGGCTCCGCATCTTCTCGGCCAGCTGCATATATCCGATCGCGTCAGGATCAAGCCTGCTCCAGGCTACCTCGACCAGCCGCTTCAGTCGAAAACTCCCACCGACAGCGAGGATGCCTGCCATGGAAAACCATGACCACATTCGTTCTCCCGGAACAGACACCTGCCACATGCGTCCATACCAGCCAAAGATTCCTATCAGCAACACATATGGGATTATGAAATAGCCGTCCATCTCTTGACTGATCATGACAGCTTCCCACCACTTGAGCTCATCACTTACCCGTGTGTGCGCAATCGTTTCCACCATTGCCGCCAAGGCGGCTAACACTGCAAGGCTGTATAGCAACGCCCCTTGTGGGCGGATCAACACCCGCATTAGATACGCCGACACCGGTGTGAGGACTGCCAGCGCCGCAATAGGCAGGTTGGGCAAACGGAGCGGAGGCTTCAGGACAACAACGCGCAGGCGTGATAGGACTGCACTTTCCACTGATCCTACCTGAGGCTCCATATGACCCTGGAATCGAATCCATATAGTTCCTCGGCTTGCTGCCAATGATGGAAAGTTAATAGATGTGCCCTCCAAGGAGTCGACATGCGCTACCTCACGGAATGCCCGTCCGTCGCTAGAAATCGAAAGGGTCGAATGGAACCCCGGATTAGTACGACCGTAGAGAAACACGACCAGTCGCCCTTCGTGGTCGTTTTGGACTCGTACCGTGACTATCCCAGACCGGCCGGGCATAAGGCGTAATCCCTGCCGGGTAATCTCCCAATCCCCCTCAATCGTGTCCTGCGAGCTGATCCGCGACTGGACCTGGGCGTAACTCTTATCGTAGAGTTCTCCGGCTCGATTGCCCGATATCAGATCGAACCTTCCGGCCATAACCGCCGCCGCAGTCACCACGCTCGCCAGCGCTATGACTATGGCTAGTTCGCAGCTCTGTTTAGTTGTTAGTTCCATTCCGAGCACTCTCTGAATTCTTCCAGGACAACTTGCCCCCCACTCTGAGTCACTTCGTGCAAGGACGAACACCAGGTTTCAAAGACCGATTTTCCAATCCGCAGGCTTCGCTGGATGTGGCAAAAAGATGATCTTTCCTGTTCCCTACAAGGATCAAGAACTGTCCAAAGAGGCGACTGAACTTTGGCCCATAGAAATCTACGCTGACAGAAATCGAAAGCATCCCCGCGATGAGGTGGAAGCTACTCCGTTCTATACACCAGACGCTCAGGACGCTGTTGACCGGCTTCCGATCTTAGCAAGGCAAGCACATGGCTGAGCGTTCACTTAGAAATCACGTCGCTGAAAGACTGTACAGGCAGCTGCGATTAGCATCGCAGCGTACAATAGCCCGTACGCCGAGGCCATCGCTTGGTACGCCACCGGGATGGCTATTCCAATCGCGGCCTGGCCCTTCACATTGAGCATCTCCAAATTCGGACAGACATAATACAATCCAGTCATGATCGACTTAAGCGCTTCGCTTTTGGTCTTCTCGGCGATCCCCTTGAGATCGGTGGTCAAATGGCCGATCACATAGAATGCCAGCGTCATGATGGCGCTCAGCGTCGAGGAGCTGAAAGTGGAAAAGAACAGGGCCAACGCGGTCACCAGCAACAATTCGACGAAGATCAACTCGACCGCCTGCAACAGCGACAGATGAACTGGCGAGTGATTCATCAACAGCGTGACGATAAAGACCGCGAGCATGATCAGCACGTTGACCAGCAGCGTTACTATTAGGCCAAAGTACTTGCCAAACAGAAACTGCACTCGGCTAATCGGCCTTGCCATGATGGTATACACAGTACGCCGTTCGATTTCTTTGGTCACAAGTCCGATGCCGACGAACACGGCGATCAACACTCCCACCAGGTTGATCGCGGCGAGTCCTGTATCGGTCACGACCTTTTTCTGTTCTGCGATCGTGAGCTCCCCCAACAGCACCGACGCGCCGATCAGCAACATCGCGAAGAACAGGAGGTTGTACAGAATCTTGTCGCGCAGGTTTTCACGAAAGGTGTTGAATGCGATCACAATGACACTCCACATGACCGACCTCGCTAAGGACTATTCTTCAATCTTCATACCGGTTTGTGACAGAAAGAGATCCTCTAGAGAGCCCTTCTGCGGAGTGACGGAGATCAACCGCCCGCCATGTCGCCGGATTCCTGCCAGCACCTCTTCCAGCCGATCCGGAACGGGCAGCGCAATGAGACACTGCCGCCCCCTGGTCAGTACGCGCGCGGCGTCCGGCGCCACAAAGGATACCTGGTCGGGCGCCAATCCTTCGCAAACGATCTCTACGGAGCGGGTATTCCCGCTCACCAACTCGTCAACCCGACCACTGGCGAGCAGTTTCCCTTTGACGACGATTCCGACTCGATCACAGATCATCTCGACGTCCGGAATGATGTGGGTGCTGAAAAACACGGTCTTCCCTTGGTCCCGCAAACTCAGGATCACGTCGCGAACTTGCTTGCGTCCGATTGGGTCCAAGCCAGACATCGGCTCATCGAGAATGATCAGCTCGGGATCATGAATGAGGGCCTGCGCCAGCCCTATCCGCTGCAACATCCCTTTCGAAAATTTCCGGAGCTGTCTGGTCCTCGCTTCGGTCAATCCCACCAATTCGAGCAAGTCGGTCACTCGGCGATCAAGCTCAGTACTTCCAAGCCCTGCGAGATGTCCGTAAAACGCAAGAAACTCTTCCGCCGTCAGATAATCGTAAAAATAAGGTGACTCCGGAAGGAAGCCGATTCTCCGACGGGTCTCGACATCGCCGGCCGGTTTGCCCAAGACTTCGGCTTTCCCGCTCGTCGCCCGCATGAGTCCCATAAGGATCTTTAGCGTCGTCGTCTTGCCGGCACCATTAGGTCCCAGGAATCCATAGATCTCTCCCCGGCTCACTGAGAATGAAAGGCCTGCGAGCGCCGTGATGGGAGTCTGCCAGGGCCAGTTCGGCTTGAAGGATTTCGTCAAGTCTTCGACAAGGATGACATCCACGTTCTGACCTCACTCATGTCGGGGGCACCTAGTTAGTCACTTGCCAGCCTGACCCGTTCCGGTTGCTTCCTGGCTTCTCCGCGACGCAGGTTGGCAGCTCACGTGGCGATGCACACGTAACCGTTCCCGCAAGCCTGGACTCGAGACAGTTCCGGTGGCTGAATGGAACCGGTACGTTCCACCGAAAGGATCAGGCGGCAGCTCGGCAATAATGCCTCCTGTGACCAAGTCGGCAAGTTTCTGCGGCCGCTTGTGATAGCGGGACTGGTAGCGACGGACCGCTTCCTCGAGAAACCGGATGTCCCGTTCCGCGAGGACTTCTTTCATCCGCTGCGCCAGCGCTTCGCGCATCCGTTCGTCATTGGTCTGCTGATAGAACCGCTGGAGGAATTCGAGGGCGGCGTCCGGATCACCGCTTTCGACCGTCATCCGAGCAGCCAGCTTCGGGAGATACTCAGGCGCCCCTGGCAACAGCGAGGCGATGCGAAAATACTCCGCGGCTGAAACGTGATCGCAAAGTTCATAGAAGTAGTCATAGCCAATGATGAACGGAAGCTGCCAGACGTCCGGATTATGTTGCATGCCCTTTTTCAAGATGGCGATGCTTTCTTCAATCAAGCCAGCCCATACGCCCAGAATGGTTCCCGCTGCTTGATAGGCCATCACGAACTTGGGATCGAGATCCGTCACGACATCAACCGCATGATAAGCCCACCGATAATCGGATCGGGTCGCATCCCGCCCGCCAAAATGCTGGATCGCCTTGAGCCAGATAAGGTCTGCCGCGAGCTGCCTGTACCCTAGAACGGCAACCTTCAGGTATTCGCCTCTCGGCAGATACGAGAGCTCCGCAGCTCTGATCTCTGCCGGCCGTTGGCGCTCCATCACGATCAACGTTCCCACCGACGCTGCGCTGAGACCAATGACCAAGCACGCTGCAAGGATCGCGTGCATGAAGGATTGGCGCTCAACCGAATTCATGACGGGTCCATCCCCGCTTGCCCTAACTGTGCGGCCAAGGAAGCGACGTTCGCCCTGAGATATCGCTCTTCAAGTGCATCTTTCGCCCATCCGTTGTACCGCTGCCGACGATCGAGAATCTCCCGATACTCTTGCAAGGCCGAAGCTCGATCTTCAGCTCGTCCGGATTTCACATAAAGCCGGACCAACCATTCCCGTCCAGGCAGAAAATTCGGCTCCAGCTCAACTGCCTCACGGACACGCTGCTCGGCCGTGCGGCGATCACCCAAAGCCAGATACAGTCGCCCCAGTTCCAAACGATCGAAGGCCGAGTAGGGCTCCAATTCCAGGGCTCGCTCATAAGCCCGCACTGCGATCCGCAGCCAGGAAAGCCTCAGATCCGGTGACTCGGACGCGAGCCGAGAAGATGCCATCGAGGTATGCACAAATCCCAGCAACGCGAAGAGACGTCCATCAACGGGATTTCGCTCGATAGCCGCTCTGAGTTCGTCCATCGCTGCCTCGGCGGCCGCTCTATCTCCGATCTTCTGGAAAATCCAGAAATAGATAGACGCCAGAGAATTGTGATAGAGGGCCTTGCCTGGATCGAGCGCGATCGCCATTTGATATTTGGTGATTGCTTGTTCCATATTTTCTGCCGCCTGGGCACGCAACCCTGCTTCATATGCTACCCACGCAAGCCCCAGGCGCACGAATCCAACTGCAAGTACAGTGATCACGACGAACCCCGCGACAGCCCAGACCCACTTCGGCCTCACAGCGATTGCTTTCGTTCGTTCCTCATGGCGCCTAGACAGTCGCTCGGCCACCAAGATGATCGCTACGAACAGGGTCAAGAGAATCGCGATGGCCGGCTCATGCAGGTTGGAGTCTACGGCGGCATGAACGAGGATTCCCGCTGCTGCGCCCGTTACACCCGCGATCGTCCCGCGTTGCCATCGGCGCAGGCGGAGTCGCAGCACTGATGCAGCGGCTTGTCCGACTGTGGCGATACCCCAACAAAACACCACGACGCTCGCAACTCCGAGCTCCACACCCATCTGCAGGTATTCACTATGAGGTGTCTGCGCAATCTTTCCATATCGAGCGATTTGATCTCCCACCGGGAATGCATATCGGGGATACACGTATTGATAAAGTCCCAGCCCGACACCGAACGGGTGATCAACCATCATGCGAGCGGATTGCTTCCACATGTGGATGCGAGTATAGGCAACCGGATTCATCGTGTGCTCAGCTATCACTCTGGTTCGCAAGGGATTGGGAATCACTAGACCGGTGACCACAATCATCAATAGAACAACGAGCCCACGGCGGCCGAAGCGAAATCCTGCGACCAGCGACACGCCGACTAGCAGGCCCAAGACCGCCCCGCGCGAACCGGTCCAAAGAATCGCGGAAAGCAAAAGACCAAGCGCCGCAATGCTTGCTAGTATTTCGGTCAGCGGCGCATAGCTTATACGCCTCGCAGGCCATGACGCACACAGCAGCTCTTTTCGCAGGTTTCCGGCTCTATCAACCCAAGGCATTCCAACTCTTGCATAGCACAGGACACCGACAATAACGGTCACAACGGCCGCAAGATAGCCCGCAAGAAAATTGGGATTAAAGAACGTGCCCGTTGGTCGAAGCGCACTAAACCAGCCGCTCTGGATAAGCGCCAAAGCAGCTTCCATGATTCCAATCCCGACGACGACGGCGAGCAGTTTTACGACATGATCCCATTCAGTCACGAAAAACACAATCAAATAGAGCAGCGCCGCATAGGTGAATAAGACAACCACCCACTGCACAGTTTGATGCTTGTAGGGAGATAGTCCCGCCGAAAGGAGTGCAAGGGCCAGATAACACAGAATCGGCTGGTTGATCCGTAGTGGAATCCACAAAAAGAAACCCTGCCCAATTCCCTGCACCAGGTAGACCGTAGCCAACAGGAGCACAGCCAGACGAATGATCATCACCGCTAGGTGCGTGGTGCCGCCTTCTAGCAAAGGAGCAAAGATTAGGAGGCTGATGAGAAGAACGAGCCGGACAGGAGTGCGAGGCAGAAATGGCTTACCTGAGCAGGAGGTACCGTCCGCCGAATTTGTCACCCCGTTACCAGACACAGCGAGCAGACAATACGATCATTCCGTTCGATCGACGATGTAACCGGCCTTGCAAAAAAACCAAACGGGGAGAGAACGATTCTCTCCCCGCCGGCTCCAGTCAACACTAACCTGCCACTGTCTATCCAAGCACGTCGTCCGTGTCCCCAGCCTGCAGGTTCTGCTTGATGTCGTTGACATGCCACTGGTCAATCGTGGGATCATTGTCCAAGTTAGCCGTCGCGGTCGCCGTGAATCCAGTTCCTGATGACGCCGCCGCCACGACTGTGTTTTCAGGAGTCACGGTCCCAATACCGGCGTTGATAACCTGAACTGCACCAGCGCTGATCACACCACCGGTTACGGTCGTAGCCTGAGATCGATAGGTGTAACGGTTGGACGACCCCGCCAGCGTAAACCCTATGTCGGCGAAACTGCTGTACCGCGACTGTTCGCCGTAGTAAGAAGTTTCGGCCACGAAAGTTCCGCCCAGGTTGGTCTTCGCCTCCGACTGACGAGACTTCGCCTGATAACGAAGGAAATTGGGAATTGCGATGGCCGCCAAGATCCCGATGATGGCCACAACAATCATCAACTCGATGAGAGTGAAACCTTTTTGTCCTCGTATTGCTTTCAGCATCTGTCCTCCTCCCTCTTTAAAAAATGGTTCAACCCTCGGTCCCATAGATTCCCGAACCCAACATCCTGGCCGGACACTTAATCCGACCATTTGCAGAGAAAACAAAGCACGTTCTATGCCGTCCATCCTGCAGCGTCATTAAATTCTACAACCTATCGTTATTTAGCGTATTTTAACCGATTTCTCTGAATGAGCCTTGGGAACTCGGCTACAGGAATTCCCTTTTCAGGTCATGAGAGTCAAGTTTTGTCACTCAAGTTGGTTGCCCGAAGGACGTGGACGCAAAGAAAGAAACATGTCGTGCACAAAGAGCATGCCTCTTTTCGAAGACACCCAGAAACGTCATTGATAAGCTCACATGGGGAAAAGGAGCTTGTCTGGACTGACCCGCCGCACTTATCCAGACACGTCATCGGTATCCGGCATCTGGAGATTCTGCTTGATGTCATTCACATGCCACTGGTCAATGGTCGGGTCGTTGTCCAAGTTGGCAGTTGCAGTCGCAGTGAACCCTGATCCGCTCGAGGCCGCTGCTACCACTGTGTTTTCGGGAGTGACGGACCCAATACCTGCATTAATTGAAAAGACCGTGCTGGGGCTGACAACGCCGCCACTCACAGTGGTCTGTTGAGACCGATAAGTATAACGGTTAGTGGAGGCGGCTACCGCAAAGCCTATATCCCCGAAATTGCTATACCGCGACTGCTCGCCGTAATATGCAGCCTCTGCTACGAACACCCCGCCCAGATTGGTCTTCGCTTCTGACTGTCGAGATTTCCCTTGATATCGTATAAAGTTGGGGATTGCGATCGCGGAGACAATACCAAGCACAGCTACCACAATCAGCAACTCGATCAAGGTAAAGCCCTGTTGAGTCCGCACAGATATCATCATAAACATACCATCTTGCGTGTGAATAACTCAGTGCAGAGACCATGCCAATTAGCACCTTTTTCTAATCCTACAGGGAGTCCGTTGAAAGGAAAGGTTTTTATGAAATCGCACATGGAGGAATATTACTGAAGCTATAGAATCAATCAGTACCTTGGTAACAGGGATGACAAAAATTGGCACTGAAAAACTGGCAAGAAATCAGGGAGGCGGTCCTATGAAATTTGGGACAGATAGAAAGGAACTGTCAACTGAATCAAAAAAGATACTCAGTGTATCTAAACTATCCTTGCAGAGGTCTTGTCACTAGGTGTGTAAATGGAATGAGGCGGCGGCCTCCTTCGTTGTGACCGGTTGCTGAACGCCATCGACACACTGGATGCCGGCGTAGACCAGGGGCAGCAGCTCCGGGGCATTCAGGCGCCGGAAGTGGCACTCCGCCACTTGGAGCAGCTTCCAGATCAACGCTGTGGCGGACTCGACCCGCTTGTACCGCTTGCCCGCCGTCGTCCGTAGCCGCACGGCGGCGAAGGGCGACTGGACCACGTTGGTGGTCCGCAGGTGTCGCCAGTGCTCCATCGGGAACTGATAGAACGTGATGAGGCGCTCCCCATCAGCGTGTCAGCGCTCGACGGCCTTCGGGGCCACGGCGCGGTACCGGCGGCTGAACTGGTCCCGGCGCCGATCACACTCGGCCCGAGTCTCGCCTACGGAATGGCTTTCAGCCAGGTCGTGGCCTCCGCCTGGTACTTCGTCGGGATCGCATCGAGCACGTTGACGATCTTATGGTTCCAGCACCGCTGCTCGGCCGCCGTCGGCTGCTGCTCGGCAAGCGCGGCCCAGATCCCGAGATGGCCATCGGCCACCGTGCACCGCCAGGGCTTCAGGCCATGCGCCCGCAGATCCCGCAGGACGGCACTCCAGGACTCCTGGGATTCCCGCTGGCCACTGTCGACCGCGAGGACCATCTTCTGACCGTCGGTCAGCGCCCCGATCACCACGAGCAGCGCGGCTTTACTGTCCTCCAACCCCGCTTTGACGTACAGCCCGTCCGCCCACGCGTACACGACCTCCAGATCATCCAGCCGCCGGGTCTTCCAGGTGTCATATTCCTGTTGCCACTGGGCCTTGAGTCGCTGCAGGGAGGCCGTCGACAGCGGGGCCCCCTCGCCCAACAGCCCCCGCAAGGCCAGCTCAAAGTCTCCGTGCGCCAAGCCATGCAGGTATAACTTGGGCAGGAGCTCGCCGACCTCCTTCGTCCACCGCTTGAACAACGGCAGGACGCGACTGACGAAGCGTTCGGGCAGGCCCCGCACCCGTGGCCGCCGCACGGTGATCGTCCCACACGTGAGCGTCAGCTTCCGCGGTTTGCCGTACCGGTTGCGATATCCCGCCGGCGCATCGACGGCCGCCCGTCGGGCGGACTTCGGACGTCCCAGCCCGGTCGTCACTTCTTCCTCCAAGAGCGATTGGACCCACCGTTGGATGTGGCCCCGGGCAAAGGCCTCCAGATGGTCCCACCATGCCTGCCTTGACGCGGACGGGGCTGCTGTAGTCTGCTCCTTCACGGCGGTGCCTCCTTTCATGGCTGGGCGTCAGCCCGGTGGGTTTGGTCACCCGAAAGGTTGCCACCGCCTTTTTCCTATTTCCACACTTTCTGACTATACCTCATCCTTGCACTGCTAACGTGCTTTTGAACTGGCTTACAATAGCCGACAACAACTTTCTGCTTTGACAGTGCTTCTCGCCCTAGGTCACATTTGTAGCTGGTGCCATCTAGGATCATGCATGTACTACAACATTAACCCGGTAAACAGGGAGAGAGGCCCTTGTGGCTGCCGTCAAACAGCAAGGTCACGGCGTTGCGTGTTGGGGGGACTTGTTCTCCGAAACCCTTCGTTGAGCCTGTCGGACACGCTCCTCTTGGGTCGGATCTCCCATCCCGCGTTCGCGAAAGCGCTCAATCAATTTGATATTGGAGGGATCGAGTTCCAGAGAATGAAGCCAGGCTTCCCGGGCTTCCGAGATCAGATCTTTCTTGAGGTAGATTTCGCCTAAGTGTTCAAAAATGACGGGATCGTCCCCGACCAGATCGACTGCTCGCTTGATTTCCGCGAGCGCCTCGTTGATCAATCCCATCTTGAAGAACGCCCACCCGAGACTGTCCACATAATATCCGTTGTTCGGTTTCAACGCGACGGCCTGCTTCGTCAGCGCGACAGCTTCCTCGATCTTGATCCCTCGTTCCGCGTAGCTGTACCCAAGATAGTTCAGCGCATCCGCGTGCTTCGGATCGAGTTTCAGCGTCGTCTCCATGGCGCGGACCACGTCGTCGAACCGATTCAGCTTGTCATACGCCGTCCCGAGATTGAAATGCAGATCAGGATTGGCGGGGTTATAACGGATTCCTTCTTCGAAGGTTTGCAGGGCCAATTCGTATTGTTCGGTTTGGAGATAGGTCAGCCCGAGCACCAAATACCCCTCAGGCTGTTTGGGATTTAACTGAACTGCCTGCGAGAGATGCGCGGCAGCTTCCGGGAACCGCTTCAACCGGTACAGCAAAACTCCCAAATGCAGATGGCTGTCAAAATAGTTCGGGTCCAGCTTGAGATTGTAGGTATAGGCCTCCACTGCTTTGTCATATTGCTTGGTTTCTTCAAGCATGAATCCCAGGTAGTCCCTGATCTTCAGTTCGGCCGGACGGACAGCCAAAATTTGTGTTAGCCGTTCGATCGCTTTCTGATACTCCTTCAGTTCACCGTAAATTAAACTCAGCCGAAGTTGGGCGTCGAGATCCGAGGGATCATCGGCAAGGACCTTTTCCAACTCCGCCATCGCCTCCCTGTATTCCTTCCCGTTGATATACAGTCGAATCAAATGCTGACGAATTTCCCTCCCGCGAGGATTCACCAGTTGCAGATATTTGCGATAGACCGCGATGGCCTTTTCACGGTTCTGTTGAGACTCATACGCCGAAGCCAACGCCATGTAAGCCGGCTCGAACGCTGGATTGACGGCCATGGCCCGCTCGAAACTGGCAATCGCTCGATCCGGCTGCTTTGCCTCGATCGCCACGCGACCAAGATAGTAATAGCCCACCGGCGAGTCAGGCGAGATTTTGATGCCCCGCTCGATGGTCTGCGTCGCTTCGTCGAAGCGCTTGAGATTCAGCAGCAATAACCCTCTCGAAAAATACGACTCGCTCTTGGACGGGTCGATCTCGATCGCGCGATCGAACAGCATGAGGGCCTTGTCCACCTGTCCGGCTCCCGCATAAATTCCGGCGATCTGTCCCAACAACTGCGCATCCTGATCTGCGCCCCCGGCCACTTCATCCGCGTAGCGCACGGCCGTCGCGAGGTCGCCCGCGGAGAAAAACAGCGCAGCCAGGCGAGCCTTCAGGAAGCGGGAAGTGGGATCGGTTCGCAACGCGGCCTGATACTCCTGGATGGCGCGTTCGGTCTCCTGAGCCAGCTCAGCCTGGTAGCCCAGCATGAAATGATACGAGGACCGAGCATCGACGGCCGAAGCCGGCTTGGTTTCTGATGGAGGTGAACCGGGAGGAGATACGATGTCAGTGCGAGGAGCGGCGGCACAGGCGGCAATGATCGAAGGAATCGCCGCAATCATCAAGGCATTGAGTCCCAGTGTCCTGAGCGTGAGACCGACAATTGCGGCAGCCATGTTCATGGACCGTACTACGACTCCGTTGTCACAAGCTGCGGAGAATATCCGGACGCGTACGAGGAGGATTATACAGACGGTGATAACCCAGCGTCAAACTGCTTCACGGGTGTCGAGGCTTTCGAACTTCGCGAACTTATCGTGAAAGAACAGTTGCCGGTCTCCGATCGGACCGTTGCGGTGTTTCCGCACGAGAATATCGGCGATCCCCTTCTTTTCCGAGTTCGGATCGTAGACTTCTTCACGATAAATGAAAATCACCACGTCCGCGTCCTGCTCGATGGCGCCGCTTTCGCGCAGGTCCGCAAGCATCGGAATCGGCGGTTTGCGGTTTTCGACGTTGCGGCTCAACTGCGACAGTGCGACGACCGGGATATTGAGTTCCTTGGCCAGTCCTTTCAAGGACCGGGAAATGTCGGAGATCTCCTGTTGGCGAGACTCGGCGTCGCTACGGCCCTGCATCAACTGGAGATAATCCACGATCAACAGGTCGAGACCTCGCTCCGCCTTGAGGCGCCTCGCCTTGCCCCGCATTTGTTGGACCGAGAGCGCCCCCGTGTCATCAATGAAAATCGGCGCCTGTTCGAGACGACCGGCCGCCTCGGCCAGCCGCCACCAATCCTCCTTCTGCAGTCTCCCGGTCCGTAACGCGTGAGAATCCACGCGGGCTTCCGAACTCAGCATCCGGAGCACCAATTGAGGCTTGGACATCTCCAGACTGAAAATCCCGACGACAGCCCCTACATGGATGGCGGCGTGCTGGGCGATCCCGAGCGCCAGGCTGGTCTTGCCCATGCTGGGGCGCCCGGCAATCACGACGAGATCCGATGCCTGCAGACCGGCCGTCAGATCATCAAGATCGTAAAACCCGGTCGGCACCCCCGTAACCCGCTCTTTCCGTTTCGAGAGGCGGTCGACGAGTTCGAGACTTTCTTTGATGATATGGTTGATCTGCGTGAACGAGCGGCCGAGCTTCCCTTGAGCAAGACTGAACACCGATTGCTCGGCAAACTCCAACAACTCATCGATCGGGGCCGTACCCTCGTACCCGCGGGCGATGACGTCGGTGGCTGTGCTGATCAGTCCCCGGAGGAGCGCTTTGTCCCGAACGATCTTGCAGTGGTAGCGGATATTCGCCGCGCTCGGCACCATCTGGACGAGTTCCGCCAGATAGGCGGCGCCTCCCACCGCTTCCAACTCACCTCTCTCCTTGAGCCGCTCGGTCAGGGTGATCTGGTCGATCACCTCTCCGATCTCGGACAGTTCTAGCATCGCGCGATAGATCTTCCTATGCGCTGTCCGATAGAAATCTTCTTCGCTCAACAGTTCCATAGCCTTGGCCATCGCCCCATTATCGAGCAGAATGGCGCCCAAAACCGATTGCTCGGCTTCCAGGTTTTGGGGGGGCAGTTTAGGTTCGGAAAGATCGACTGTCGCCATGACCGTCGCTGTTCCTGTCAGGAGCTTGTTGTTCCGCCGACCAAACCGGCAAGCGCTTGAATCTTGACCCGCTTGAAGGAATGCGTCTTGGAGCGGCGTTTCTCCGACCGCTTTGAAGCTGGACTGGATGAAAGATTTTCGATCATCAGCACTTCGTCAAAGGAAAGGCCGGGGGCACCGAGCACAAGAGCCGCAGTGGCCTGATACCGCCGCGATTCTTCGATAGCCGCCCCGACTGTCTCGGCGGGACGCTTCCGAACAGTCCCATGAATGACCCTACACCCGCGCGCCCTTAACAGGTTCGTCACCTGAAAAAGCCGCTGGGACAAGTGGGCCGGCGCGCAGACTACATAGTCAGGCCCTGCTTGGCGGATCTCGCCGGCAATGTCCGCGCTCAACGCGCGGAAGAGTCGATCGACATCCAACGCGAAGCCGGTGGACGGCAGATCTCGACCGAATCGTCCGATCAAGTGATCGTAGCGTCCGCCGCCACCGAGTTCGCATCCAACCCCATCCGCAAACACGTCGAACACGAGCCCGTCATAATATTCGAAGCCGCGGAATTCGCCGAGGTCGAGCAAGAGGCAGCCGTGGAGGTCAGCGGACTCCAGCAACCGATACACCTGAGTGAGCCGATCGAGCGTCGATTGCAGCGTACGATCCCGTCCGGCAAGCCGACGCCCTCGATCCAGCACTTCCTCCCGCCCATAGAGTCCGGGCGCTTCGAGGATCGACCGAGCCTGGACCAGGGGCACTCGCTCGGACGAAAGAATTTCTTCGAGGCGCGGCAGATCCTTGCGCGCCGCGGCCTGTTCGGCCCGCTTTCGTCCCTCCGCAGACATCCCTGTTCCGGCCAGCAGTCCCTTGAAAAACCCGACGTGCCCCAGAGAGACTTTGAATGAACGGAGCCCGACTTGTTTCAAGCATTCGGCCATGAGCGCGATGATTTCGGCGTCGGCGGCAATATCGTCCCGCCCGATCAGTTCCGCTCCGACTTGAAAAATCTCCCGATCCCGCCCAGCATGTTCCGGCTCGTACCGAAAGACGGAGGTCCGATAGGACAGGCGCAAGGGGATTTGCCGATCGATCATCCCCATCGCCACGGTCCGAGCAATCTGCGCAGTGGCGTCCGGCCGCAGGAGCAAGATACGGCCGGTCGTACGATCGGCGAACTGGTAACACTTCTCGATGATGTCCTGCTCAAGGCCCGGTGCCAGCACGTCCAAGTATTCGAACGTAGGCAGGATAATTTCGTCATAGCCCCAACGACTCAACTGGGTCAGGAGAATTCCCTCAAGCCACCGGACCTGCAGCGCGACGTGAGGCAAAATGGTCGTCATGCCCGCCGGCACGAGTGAACGTTCCTGTCTGGACATCGGGCGGGAGGGATGAGTGGACGGTGTGCTCGGCGGGCGAGCCATGGCCAATGGAGGGTCGGTTACAGACCCATGGAGAGATCGGCGACCTTGACCGAGAGAATGTTTCTCGCGGACTTAATCTGGTCCAGCACCTCGCGAGATAAGGGGACGTCGGTACCAATGATCAATAAGGCGTTGCCGCCGCGTTCCTCGCGGGAGCACTGCATGCGGGCGATGTTGATGTCGTGATCTCCTAGTACTTTTCCGACCTCGCCGATCACGCCCGGGCGATCGACGTTGAGGATCAGCAGGAGGTGCCCCTCCGGCACCACTTCGACTTGGAACGTGTCGATTTCGACGATGCGAGGCTCCTTGCGATTGTGAAGCGTGCCGGCCACATGGTGCACACGTCTGCCCGCTTCGACCCAGACCCGGATCACACTCGTGAAGTCGCCGGCGTCTCCGCTCTTGACCTCTTTCACTTCGATCCCCCGCTCCTTGGCCACGACCGGTGCGTTCACGAAATTGACTGCGTTTTCGAGTATGGGGGTCAGGAGTCCCTTCAAGACCGCGATCGTCAGCGGAGCGACAGTGAGCGAAGACACCTCTCCGTTGTATTCAACGGTGACCCGCTCGAGTCCGCCCTCGTAAAGCTGGGCTTGCAAGAGGCCGACTTTTTCGGCCAATGCCAAATACGGCTGGAGCTGAGGAAGAAGTTCAGGCGGCACCGATGGGACGTTGACGGCGCCACGCGCGATGCCCTTGGTGAAGTAATCAACGATCTGCTCTGCAATGCCGATGGCGACGTTTTCCTGTGCCTCCGTCGTCGACGCGCCGATGTGCGGGGTGCAGATGAAATTGTCCAGGGTGAGCAGGGGATGATCCGGCTTGACCGGCTCTTGGTCGAATACGTCGAACGCGGCGGCGGCGACCTTCTTGGTCTTGAGCGCCTCGCAGAGGTCGGCCTCGTTGACGATCCCGCCGCGCGCGCAGTTGACGATCATCACGCCGGGCTTCATCTTGGCGATGGTCCGAACGTCGATCAGCGATCTGGTTTCAGGGGTCAAGGGCGTGTGGACCGAGATAATGTCGCTCCGGCGAAACAGTTCATCGAGATCCACCATCTCGACCCCCATCTTGCGTGCCCGTTCCTCGGCCAGATAGGGGTCGTAGGCGATGACGTTCATGCCGATCCCCTGCGCTAGCTTGGTCAGATAGCCCCCGATCTGTCCGACACCGACGATCCCCAAGATCTTGTTGTACAGCTCGACGCCCATGAACCGCTCTTTCTCCCACTTCCCGGCCTTCATGGACGCAGTCGCCTGGGGAATCCGTCGGGTCATCGCGAAGATCATCGCCATGGTATGTTCGGCGGTTGTCACAGTGTTACCGCCTGGTGTATTCATGACCACGATGCCACGGCGGGTCGCTGCTTGGGTATCCACATTGTCCAGCCCGGAGCCAGCACGCCCTATGACCTTGAGACGCTCTGCTGCGTCGATCACATCCGCGGTGACTCTCGTCGCCGAACGGACGATCAAACCATCACAATCTTTGATCTCCTTGAGCAACTCATCCTTGGAGAGCTTGGTTTTGACGACAACGGTGAATCCCGCCTTTTCGAGGACCTCGATCCCTTGCTTTGACAAGCTGTCACTGACCAGAATTTTCATACTCGTTCGGCTTTTTTTCGACTCGGGCAATGGGTCTGGGTCAGACGCTCAGATTATCTCCGGTGGCCTCTCCCCGTGATGGCCTATCGCCCATCGCCTATGCTCTGAATTACACCATCAGCAATTCCTGCGCCTTCGCCACACCGCTGCCTAATTTGATCGGATGACCGAGGCCCCGCAGCACCATTTCAACGGCCGCCAAGGCCGTGATCACATCGAACCGATCCATATACCCCATATGGGAGAGCCGGAAAATCTTCCCTTTCAAGTGGTCTTGGCCGCCAGCGGCCGTGATCCCGTATTGCACCCTGAGGTTCTTATAGATCGCCTGACCATCAACGCCCTCGGGAGCGGAAACCGCCGTCACAGCATCGCTGGGCGACTCCTTGGGGAAAAGGGAGAGTCCGGCCGCCTTGACTCCCTCCCGCATGGCCTGAGCCAGCGCCGCTTGGCGGGCGAACACCGCTTCCAGTCCTTCTGCCTTCAGCATCTTGAGCACTTCCTGAAGCCCAAGGATTAGGGAGACCGCCGGGGTATATGCTGTTTGGTTCTTGATCTGAGAATCCCGCTCCTTCTTAAAGTTGAAATAAAACGCGCCGTTTTTCGCTTTCTCAGCCAATTGCCAGGCCTTCTCACTCACACTGACAAAGGCCAACCCGGGCGGCAGCATCAGCGCTTTCTGCGATCCCGTAATGACCACATCAATTCCCCACACGTCGGTCTTGATATCGAACACGCCCAACGCCGTAATGGCGTCGACCACCAGAATCGTTCCTTCGTATGGCTTGACAATCTCCGCCAGAGTTTTCACATCGTGCGCGACGCCGGTCGAGGTCTCGCTGGCCTGCACATAGACGGCCTTGATCGACGGATCTTTCTTGAGGGCATCGGCGACCGCCTGCGGGTCGACCGCCCGCCCCCATTCGACTTTGATCTCCGCGACCTGGGCACCAAATGTCTTACACAACTTGACCCACCGCTCTCCGAACTTGCCCGCGTTGACACAAAGCGCCTTGTCACCAGGGGACAGAAAATTCGACACCGACCCCTCCATTCCCCCGGTGCCCGAGGAGGCAAGAATCAGCACATCGTTGCGGGTTTGAAAGAGCCATTTGAGATCTTCGCGCACTTCGGCGAACACTTGGACGAATTCGGGCGCGCGGTGGTGAATAACCGGCCGCGCCATCGCCAGCAGGACCTCCGGCGGCACAGGAGTCGGTCCCGGAGCGAGTAGATACCGTTTCAACATCGACCCGTCCTCCTCAACTCCACAAAGATTTGGGGTCCACAAAGATTTGGGGGTTCTCTAGGTCAGGAAGGGCGGTACGCTATCACAGCCCTTGTGAGAGAGTCAAGGCAACCTACACCTCCAGGACCGTCTTGTTTTCCAGTCGGTTGAATAGCCTCAGGTTCATCGCTCCTCGCACCGACGCACTGATTGCTGTCTTCGCACGCGCATTTCATTTTCATTAGCTTCCTTGACAACACCAGGAACAATCGTTAAGGTAGCTAAAACTTTGGATTTTTGTGGCGTGCGCTCATCGACTGATCGATTCGTGGGGCGCAGGAGCCCGGAAGAAACTGCGGAGAGTAGACAGGTGAAAAACTTATTCGTGGTTGCTTTACCGATCGTGGCCTTGACTGCAGTGGCCTTATCGACACCCGCAACGGCTGAACAAGCAGTCGTAGTGGCCTCGGCGGCACAGGTTCCGGCATCGGTCGATGAATCCTCATCGGCCCCCCACCTCGCTTCACAACCAGCTGAAAAGCCGCCGGGAGCGGAAGAGTCCTCAAACGGGCTTTCTCAGGACGATTCTCTTGCCGACAAGACAGTCGTAGAGCCGGCTTCGGCTTCGGAGAAAACCGCCTTATCTCAACAGGCCACCGACTCGCAGTCTAGCCTGTCCGTAGGGGGATCGGAGAAGGCCTCCGAGGGAGAGAGAGAAGTCACTTACAACGTCCCCATCGTGGTGGATTCCTCAGTCCAGGGCCACATTCGCTACTTCAACACCTCAATTCGTGATCGGTTCGAGAAATGGCTGCTCCGACTGGGCAAGTACAAGCCGTTGGTCGAGAGCATCTTTTCTGAATTCGATTTGCCGAGTGACCTGGTGTACCTCTCCCTGGTCGAGAGCGGCTTCAATCCGCATGCGTACTCTCGAGCCCGCGCCACCGGGCCATGGCAGTTTATGAAAGGTACGGCGAAGCTCTATGGGCTTCGGGTCGATCAGTACGTGGATGAACGTCGAGATCCCATCAAGTCAACGGTTGCGGCAGCCCGGTATCTGAAGGATCTCTACGATCTCTTCGGAAGTTGGCCGTTGGCGATGGCCGCCTACAATGCCGGCGAAGGAAAAGTGCTGCGTGCGCTGCAGAAGGCCCAAGCTGAAAGTTTCAAAGAAATTTCCCGCACCAAGCTGATCCGTCGGGAAACCAAAGAATACGTTCCCCGTTTCATGGCGGCCACGATCATCGCAAAGAATCCGGATCGTTATGGATTTCCTCTGGAAGGCGTCACGCCCCACAGCTTTGAAGAAGTGATCGTCCGCCGTCCGATCCATTTCCGGGCGATCTCGAACGTCACCGGCATTCCTTATCAGGAGCTGAAGAATCTGAACCCGGAGCTTCGCCGGGACGCGACACCGCCCGATGACGCAGAGTATCATCTAAAGGTACCGGCAGGAACCAAAGAGAAGGTCGAACAACTGCTGGACCGCATTCCGACCTACAAGCACATCCCGCTTGCCGTGAAGTCCAAGCACAGCCGCACAGACCATGGAAGCACGAAAGTGTATCGCGTACGGGTGGGCGACACGCTCGAAAAGATCGCCAAACGCTTCCGAATCTCGGTGAAAGTGCTCAAGGCGAGAAACAACCTCACCAGCGCCCTGATTAAGCCGGGCGACGTGCTCGCGATCAGATAACGCTCCTCGCTTTCCTGCCAGACAGACGCTCTTCGTCTCCCTCCGAGCGACACGCATCTGAAAAATCGGCTAGCGTTGTGTAGCGTCCGATGAAGGGGGATGGTCGGCTGGATTCGTAGCGGACCCTCCGGGTTGTGATTCGGTCGTCGCGGTTCCAGAAGAAGTTCCCGCCGGTCCTTTCTTCACTTCCAACACCTTGATACGGACCGCAGCCTCGCTGGCAAAGGGAGAGCTGGGATAGTCTTTGATCAACTGCTGGTAATGGCTCAATGCGCTTTCCGGCCGTGATTGAGCCTCTTCGAGCTTGCCCAGTTCAAAAAGCGCGTTGTCTTTATTCAAGGCACCTGGCAGTTGTACGACCGTTGAAAACACTTTGGCCGCCTGATCCCGATCTCCTTTCAAGAGATATGCGTAGCCCAATCGCTGCTGAACCAGTCCGAGCAATGCGGAATTGGAAGCATACAGCAGGACGTACCGCTTGTAGGCCTCGATCGCCGCATCGATCTCGTTCGCCTGCACCAACGCATTTCCCAAATGGTATAAGGCGAGCGGCGCGCTGGGAGTGCGCGGATACTGTTCCACCACTTGGCGATACTTCTTGATCGCCTCCTTAAGATTGGCGTCGGCTTGTTCCGGTTTGTCGGCAGGACGCGTCAAATAATGGCGGGTCGCTTCGCGGTACAAACCGAGCGCCGCCTCCGCCGTACGGTGGTCATACCAGAGCACGCCGATCACAATTGCCACCGCCGCGACCAGTACTGCGCCTCCAACCAGAATCGCCCGGCGATATTCCTGAATCGTCAACCACAGACGCTCCATCCCGCTGAGAAGCTGCGTCTCGTTCACCGGGTCGCTTTTTGATGGAATCTTAATGCGGTAGGACATCGGTCGCGCCTGGATGCCGATGGCCGGCAATCATTCTCCGGCTCGGCGGTGACGGGCCTTATACTAAGGTTCGCCGCAGATTGTCAATCGCGCCAAAATCCGGATCCCCCCCAGTGCCCGGTCGTTGACACTGAGGATCAGCGAGTATAGCGTACCGCAGCGAAACCGGCGTGGCACGATGGCGTCAACCGACGAGACCGATCGGTATTTTCAGTTCATTGAGAGGCTCCGGCAACTGGAGCGGCAGCACCTGCTGCGCCGGCCGAAACCGCTGCAGTCGGCGACCGGCCCGGTCGTCTCGATTGACGGCCGTGAAGTTATTCTGTTGGCATCGAACGACTATCTCGGTCTTGCCACCCATCCTCAACTCATTCAATCCGCCGTCCAGGCCACCGAGAAATTCGGTGTCGGCGCCGGCGCGTCTCGCCTGGTCTCCGGAACACTCCCGCCCCATATAGAGCTGGAGTCGGCATTGGCTCGCTTCAAAGGTACGGAGGCGGCTCTGGTGTTCGGTTCGGGTTATCTCGCCAATCTTGGAATGATCCCGGCATTGATCGGGTCCGGCGGGCTCATCTTGGCCGATCGCTTGTGCCATGCCAGCTTGATCGACGGGTGCCGTTTGAGCGGAGCCGACTTTCGCGTGTTCCGGCACCGCGACATGGAGCATCTCGAATCCTTGCTTCGGCGTCGACCGGCGGGACGACGGACGCTGATCGTTACCGACGGTCTGTTCAGCATGGACGGCGACTTGGCTCCTCTGCTCGACCTCGCTACGCTGGCGGAGCAGTATGGGGCACAGATCCTTATCGATGACGCCCACGCCACCGGCGTAATGGGCGAGCGCGGTCGCGGTTCGCTGGAACATTTCAGCGTCGAGTCGCGCATCCCGTTCCATATGGGCACGCTCGGGAAAGCGCTGGGCGGGATCGGCGCCTATGTCGTCGGGCCAGCCCCGTTCATCGACTATCTGATCAACACGGCTCGGTCTTTCATATTCACCACTGCGCCGCCACCCGCCAGCGCCGCCGCATCAACAGCCGCGTTGACGATCCTCGAGACGGAGCCCGAGCGGCGCGCACGCCTGTGGGCCAATCGCCGGCATTTCTCTTCCGGGCTGCGATCGCTTGGCTTCGACACGGCCGACAGCCTCAGTCCGATCATCCCGGTGCTCATCGGCGAAGCCGAGCGCGCCCTCGCGATGGCTCAGAAACTCCTCGAATATGGCGTGTACGCTCCGGCGATCCGGCCCCCGACCGTCCCCAAAGGAACGAGCCGGATCAGAACCACGGTGACCTCCGAACACACGAGCGAGCAGCTTGACGCCGCGCTGGAAGCTTTTCGGAAGGCCGGGAAAGATTTGGGCTTGATCTGACTCGCGCTTTTCACCGCCCCTCACGCCGTCCTCCGTCGACGGTCCCCGATGTGCCCCGTTAAAGGCGCATTGGCTTGTGTCTATTTTCTTGCTTTCTGAAATCGATGTGGCATGATGGCCACAGGTTTCCGACCGTTCGAAGGGCTATCCGCTCCAACAACTAACAACAGATCATTTTTTCATCTCGGGCAGTCGTTATTCTGCATTCGATCCGCCAGGGAGGAGGGTTCGGTTCATGGATATTTCGCAGTTACTGACGTTTGCCGTCAAAGAAGGCGCCTCGGACTGTCATCTCAGCGCCGGCGAGCCGCCGATGGTCCGGATCCACGGAGACTTGAAGAAACTGGACCATCCGCCGTTGAGCATGGAGGAAGTCCACGCGCTCGTGTACGACATGATGAGCGACGTGCAGCGCAAGATCTTCGAAGAGCATCGCGAATGCGATTTCTCCTTCGCGATGGGCGACATTGCGCGCTTCCGCGTCAACGTCTTCCTGCAGAACCGCGGTTTGGGAGCCGTTTTCCGAACCATTCCGACGGAGATCATTCCGCTCGAGAAACTCGGCATGCCCCCGATCATCCGGCAGCTCTGCGACAGAGAAAAGGGGCTGATCCTCGTCACCGGTCCGACCGGGTCCGGCAAGTCGACCACGCTGGCCGCGATGATCGATTACCTCAACAACACGTTCGAGGGGCATGTCATCACGATCGAGGACCCCATCGAGTTCGTCCACAAGTCCAAAAAGTGCCTGATCAACCAACGGGAATTGGGCGTGCATACGCTCTCGTTCGCCAACGCCCTTCGCTCGGCTCTACGCGAGGACCCGGACATTATCCTGGTCGGCGAAATGCGGGACCTGGAGACGATCCAACTCGCGCTGACCGCGGCCGAGACGGGACACTTGGTGCTGGCGACCCTCCATACGTCGAGCGCGCCCAAGACCGTCGACCGGATCATCGACGCGTTCCCGCCGAACCAGCAGGCGCAGGTCCGTGCCCAGCTCGCCGAAACTCTGGAAGGCGTGCTGACGCAGACGCTGCTCAAGAAACGAACAGGCGGCCGGGTCGCGGCGGTCGAGATCATGGTCGGGACGACCGCGGTGCGGAACCTCATTCGTGAGGCCAAGCTCCATCAAATCCCCGGCATGATGCAGGCCAGCCAGAAGGACGGGATGCAGACGATGGACATGGCCTTGGTCGAACTGGTGAACCGAGGCTTGGTGACAAAAGGCGAGGCGCAGTCGCGGAGCATGAACCCGAATCTGTTCAACCAACCCGGGGCGACCGCCTGAGCGTCGGCGCCGCGACCGGTTTAGCAGCCGCTCGCGCATAACGGATTCGTCGGAGGCGGAGCATGGATATTCGCAGCTTGCTGAAGGTGATGGTGGACCGGGAAGCATCGGATCTGTATCTGACGGTCGATGCTCCGCCGGTGTACCGCATTCACGGCGTCACCCAACGGACCGACGCCCCGCCCTTCACGAACGAACAGCTCGAAGCCTTGGCGCTGGCCTTGATGCGTGGACAACAGCGGGGCGAGTTCGAAGAAAAGATGGAAATGAACCTGGCGCTCTACTACAAAGAATTGGGGCGCTTCCGAGTCAACATCTTCCGCCAGAAAGGCAACGTCGGGCTCGTCTTTCGGCTGATCAAGGCGGAGATTCAAACCGTCGAGGAACTGCAACTCCCGCCGATCATCAAGGACATCGCCATGACCAAGCGCGGTCTCGTGTTGGTCGTGGGCGCCACCGGATCCGGTAAGTCAACCACGCTGGCGGCCATGATCGACCATCGGAACACGATCGCGCCGGGGCACATTGTGACCGTAGAGGACCCGATCGAGTTCGTCCACCAGCACAAGAAGTGCATTATCACCCAGCGCGAGGTCGGCTTTGACACGCATTCGTTCCAGAACGCGCTCAAGAACACGCTGCGGCAGGCTCCGGACGTCATCCTGATCGGAGAAATCCGGGACACGGAGACCATGGAAGCGGCCATTACTTTCGCGGAAACCGGCCACCTCTGTTTGGGCACGTTGCACTCGAACAACGCCAACCAGGCCATCGAACGCATCATGAACTTCTTTCCGGTCGAACGGCACGCCCAGATCTATCTCCAGCTTTCGCTCAACCTCCGCGCCATCATTTCCCAGCGGCTGATCCCCTCGCTGGACGGCAAGCGAGTGCCTGCGCTGGAGATCATGCTGGACACCCCGCGCGTCAAGGACCTCATCAAGAAGGCGCAAGTGGACACGCTCAAGGAGGCGATGGAACAGGGAATCGAGGAAGGGTGCCAGACCTTCGATCACGTACTGTTCAATCTTTACAAGTCCGGCAAAATCAGCATTGAGCAGGCGCTCATCAATGCCGACAGCGCCAACAACCTGCGGCTGAAGATCAAGCTGGAAGGCTTAAAGGGCGAGGAAGCGCTCGCCGCCCTGCTGGATAAAGACAAGGAGGGGAAGGACAAAACGTTCCAGATCCAGGGCATGTCTCCGTCTTCGCCGAGCCCGCTCCGTAAACGCTGAGAGATAGGGCAGCCTTTCATTCGCCTTGGTCACTTTCCGTCGTGGTTGCTTCACCACACACCTTCCCGACCACGGAGAAGCTGTTTTCACCCCTTGCCAACCCGGCCGGCTGCCTGGATTTGCTCCAGGTAAGCCGCGATCTTCTCCACCGCCCCGGCGCTGAGCTTTTGTCCGTACCAGTTCGGCATTGTCCGATCGGGATAACCGGGCACCACGTAGACACTCGGCGAGAGGATCGACTCGATGATGTATTCCCGCACCGTCTTGGCCTTGCCGCGATACTTCGGATCGGCCAGCCGGTCAGGACCTGTGGCTCCCAGCAGCAGCTCAGGCCCGACCCGGCCGTTCGCCCCCGCGATGCCGGGAATCGTATGGCAGACCACGCAACCCGCTTTCACAAACAAGTCCTGGATCGGCTCTTCCCCGGTCACCAACGGCACAGCCTCGGGCGAGAGCAGGGGTGCAGCTTTGGCCCGTTGGGGCTCGGATTTGGATTTCGACGGAGTCGGGCCGGAACGTCCAAGCGCGAAGACCGCGGTCAGCAAGACCACACCGACGATGATGGCGGTCCAGGCCCTCTCGTTCGAGAGAGCCCGTGACTCCGCCTCCTCGTCATCGGAGGAAGACGGCTCTGGCGGTTCCTGATCGGATTCGGGATTCGACATGATCCAGGGAGACAGGTGTGAACCGAGTGATGGACTCGCCGGCTGGTTTGCCGTGATCAAAGCGCCCGCGCGGCCTCATCGCGCCTCTGATCACGTATGTAAGCGGTTCGGCCCGCGGACAGCCTGCTTCCGTCCCTATTGTTTCTCCGCATCCATGGCGCAACGGAACCCTGTGGTGCGATCATGGAAGTCCGGCTCGGCAGAAAAGCGCGCGGTCGTGCGGAGCTTGCGCGGAATGTCGTACCAACTCCCGCCTCGATAGACCTTTCTCTCCCCCGCCTCGGGCCCGGTCGGATTGTCCTTAGGACTCTTGGAATAGTACTCACGGTCATACCAATCGGCAACCCACTCTGAGGCATTCCCAGCCATATTATAGATCCCATAAGGACTCCGGCCCCCGGTTTTGGGAACCAGACCCGTGCGAATGTTGAATCCCTCCACGCCATAGGTCACCGGCGCCAAGGTCACCGGGTAACTCACCCAATCCCCCCGATTGTAATTCGCCAGATCGGGAAATGTATGCACGTCCCCCCACGGGTAACGGCGGCGATCGGTCCCCCGCGCAGCCTTCTCCCATTCGGCCTCGGTCGGCAGTCGTTTGCCGGCCCACTTACAGTAAGCCTCCGCATCATACCACGTCACATCGATCACAGGCCGGTCCGGCGCTGTGGTCACCGCGTCATCGTCCCACAAAGACGGCGGATCGTGCTTAGTATCCTGTAGAAACTTTGCGTAACGCTCAATCGTGACCTCGAATTGATCAATGTAGTACGCAGGTAGACACACCTCGTGTTCGGGACTCTCGTTCGGAAAACCTTGGGTCGGCTCGGCGCCGATGTTGCTCGTCCCCATTGGGAAACACCCAGCCGCGATCAGGACCATTGGGGCGCTGTCTTTCCCTTTTGGCACCGGTTCCGGAAGGGTGGCGGTTTCGTCGCTCTTTGTCTGCGCATCCTGCGAAGGGCCGGCGCCCATGGCCAAGACGCCAGCGACCAGTACGGCCGGAATCAAACCGCTGCTCCACCTTGGACGCATCATCAACCTCCCGCGAGCCGCCGCGGTGCGGCTTTCCGACCCTCTTGATGGGATTCAACCCCGATCAATCTTCCCCCCTGCTCCCTGACGAGACAGAGAACCGATTGCGGTCCGTACAGAGCGAGAACATTTTGGCGTCCCCAACGGGATTTGAACCCGTGTTGCCGGCTTGAAAGGCCGGCGTCCTAGGCCAGGCTAGACGATGGGGACGCATGCGCGAGGCTTCTTTGAGAACCGGGTATCTGTTTATCACACTCGAGACTCGAGTGTCACTAGCGCCCAGTCCCGGTCTCCACACCGAACGCGCGCAGAGAAGCGGTGGCGGCCGCGGAAGCGGCGAAAGAAAACATCGAGGTTGACGATGGACGGCCGGGACGATAGGCTACGATATGCCAAGACCGCCTCACATCACATTACATTCGAAGCACGAGGTCGATCCGTGAGCCATCAACAGCGAACAGCCGCCGCCTTCACGCTCCTCGCCGATGACGACTTGTACCTCTTCAACGAAGGCACGCACTTCCACCTCTACGACAAGCTCGGCGCGCACCCCGCCGTTGTCGACGGCATAGACGGGACGTATTTTGCGGTCTGGGCCCCGGATGCGGAGCGGGTTTCGGTTATCGGGAACTTCAACGGCTGGAACCAAGACAGTCACTTCCTGCATCTGCGCGACGGATCCGGTATCTGGGAAGGCTTTATCCAGCACGTCGGCAAAGGCACGCTGTACAAGTACCATATCCGCTCCCGGCACCATGGTTATCGGGTCGACAAGGCGGACCCCTTCTCACGGTTCAACGAAGTCCCGCCCAAGACCGCCTCGATCATCTGGGACCTCGACTACGTCTGGCATGACGATGAATGGCTGCAGACCAGAGCGCGCCGGAACGCCTTCGACGCGCCGATCAGCATCTATGAAGTGCATCTTGGATCCTGGATGCGCATTCCCGAAGAGGGCAACCGCTCTTTGAGTTATCGCGAAGCGGCCGTCAAGCTCGCCGACTACGTCCAGCGAATGGGGTTCACGCACGTCGAGTTCCTGCCGCTGATGGATCACCCGTTTTTCGGTTCTTGGGGCTACCAGACCACCGGCTATTTCGCGCCGTCCGGTTGCTTCGGGACGCCGCAGGACCTCATGTACCTGATCGACGAATTGCACCGACACGGTATCGGCGTCATCCTCGACTGGGTGCCGTCGCACTTCCCGACCGACGAACACGGACTCGTCTATTTCGACGGCAGCCATCTCTACGAACACGCCGATCCGCGCCAAGGTTTTCATCCCGATTGGAACACCTGCATCTTCAACTACGGTCGCAATGAAGTCAGGAGCTTCCTGATCAGCAGCGCGCTCTTCTGGCTGGAGAAATATCACGTCGACGGGCTCCGTGTGGATGCCGTGGCGTCCATGCTGTATCTGGACTATTCACGGAACCCGGGCGAATGGATTCCCAATCCATACGGCGGCCGGGAAAACCTGGACGCGATCAGGTTTCTCCGCCGTCTGAACGAAGAGGTGTATCGGCGTCATCCGGACGTCCAGACGTACGCGGAGGAATCGACCGCATGGCCGGCGGTGTCGCGCCCGACCTACGCCGGCGGACTCGGCTTCGGCATGAAATGGGACATGGGCTGGATGCACGATACGCTCGAGTACATGGCCCTGGACCCGATCTACCGGAAGTATCAGCACAACAATCTCACCTTCCGCATGCTCTATGCGTTCCATGAAAACTTCGTCCTCCCGCTCTCACACGACGAAGTCGTGTATGGGAAAGGCTCGCTGCTCGGCAGAATGGCGGGCGACGACTGGCAGAAGTTCGCCAACCTGCGTCTGCTGTTCGGCTACATGTTCGCCCAAGCCGCCAAGAAGCTCCTGTTCATGGGCGGCGAATTCGGCCAGTGGCGCGAGTGGGCGCACGACGGGAGCCTGGATTGGCACCTGCTTCAGTACGCGTCCCATCAGGGATTGCAAAAATGGGTGGCGGACCTGAACGGCGTGTACCGGCGTGAGCCGGCGCTCCACGAGCGGGACTTCGATCCGGCCGGCTTCGAGTGGATCGACTGCCACGATGCGGACGCCAGCGTCATCAGCCTCTTGCGGCGCGGGACGTCCACCGACGAGCTGATCCTGGTCGTGTGCAATTTCACGCCGGTGCCGCGAGTCCACTATCGGATCGGCGCGCCGCGCGGGGGATTCTGGAAAGAACTGCTGAACAGCGACGCACGGGAGTACGGCGGAAGCGGGATGGGGAATCTCGGCGGGACGGAGGCCGATCCGTCGCCGCTCCACGGTCGTCCCTACTCGCTTACGCTCATCCTGCCGCCGCTCTCGGCGCTTTTCCTCAAATCCACCGCCTGAAGGGCGGCCCTCGGCCGTTGCACGAATCCTGTCCCGACGATTCTGGCGGCGCTTCTCACAACCGGCCGACGCGCGAGAGAAACGCCGGCATGGCGTCCCAAATATAATCCACGACCGAGAGGACGTAGGCGCGGGCGGCGTCGAGATTCTGTTGCCAATCCGGAATCGCTTCGTGCAGATCCAGAACCGGCTCTTCCTTCTCATAGCACACCTGATTGAACAGCAACGCCTCCCGCCCGAAGGATCGGTGGAGGACGTCCCGGTGGTCGAGGCCCATCGCCACGACCAGGTCTGCACGATCAAGCAACTCGCGCGTGACTCTCCGTTGCCTGTGTGGGGAGGGATCGATGCCCTTTTCCCACAACCGGCCGCGGATCAACGGATGGATCGGCTGAGGCTGCGCCTCGATCCCGGCCGACCCGATCATGGAGCGCAGGTCCGGCTCGATCCTGGCCTTTACGGCATACTCAGCGACCACGCTGCGGAAGATGTTCCCCGTGCACACGAACAAAATCGACTTCACATCTCCTCCCTTTTCCCGTCGGCAGAGGGTACAATAGGACCGACTCATCGCCTATGCTGACCCCGGCGAAACGGAACACACGGACCGTCGCTCCTCTGGACGGGCTGACCGGCGAGGCCGAGACGCTGCTCATCCGCCTTTGCCGGCTGACGGGCCAGGCCATCGCCGATTACGCTATGATCGAAGACGGCGATACGGTCATGGTCTGCATCTCGGGCGGCAAGGACAGTTACGGCCTGCTCGACATCCTGCTCGCATTGCGCAGCCGGGCTCCCGTCCGCTTCGAGCTTGTGGCGGTCAACCTCGACCAGAAGCAACCGGGTTTCCCCGCCCACGTGTTGCCCGAGTATCTCGCCAGTCTCGGCATACCCTATCACATCGAGGAACGGGACACCTATTCAATCGTCAAACGCCTGATCCCTGAGGGCGAGACCACCTGCTCGCTGTGCTCGCGGCTCCGGCGGGGCCATCTTTATCCGTCTCGCCGCCAAACTCGGCGCGACCAAGATCGCGTTCGGCCATCACCGCGACGACATTCTGGAGACGCTGTTTCTGAATCTCTTCTACAACGGGAAGCTCAAGGCCATGCCGCCGAAGCTCCGTGCGAAGGACGGACGCCACCTCGTGATCCGCCCGCTGGCCTATGTGAAGGAAGCGGATCTGGCTCGGTACGCCGAATTGCGGCGGTTTCCCATCATCCCCTGCGATCTTTGCGGTTCGCAGGCGGATTTAAAACGCAAACAGGTCAAGACGGTGTTGCGCGAGTGGGAGCAACGATTTCCCGGCTGCGGCGACAGCCTCTTTGCCGCGCTGGCCAATGTGCTGCCTTCCCACCTGATGGATCGTCGGCTTTTCGACTTTGCCGCACTACCCGCCGCATTGCCAGAAGTGAAGAGCGTCGCGCTCGACGAAAACGAACCCGCAGTCCTCACCGCTGACGTAGGCCTCGCGCCAGGGAACCCTTGCCCGATGTCGTACCCGGAAAGAGACGAGCGGCGGACAGTGGACAGCGAGGAGAAAGAAGAAGCAGGGCGCAGACGCCGGACACGCTCACTGCCCGAACACACGCCCGCGCCCTGACGCTTTACTGGAGACCGTGATGATCCTCGGCAAAAACCGATCGCTCGGGTTCAACCGGAAGCCTTTTCGTATTGCTCCTTGAGCAGGCGCAGCATGGCATCGACGCTCGCGCGCGCCTCCTTACTCATCCACTTGGAGCCGTCCGGCGCGTTCTCGACTTTATAAATTTCGCGCATGATGTTATCGCGCGTCTGCATGAGATCCAGCAGCGCCGGCGAGAATCCCTTGTCCTTGAGCTTGTCGATGAGGCCGTCTACCTTGCGGATGATTTGATCTACCTGAACCCGAAAGGCCTTCGGATCGGCGGGGAGATTCTCAACCTTCAGTTCATCTGCGAAGGCGGCGCCGACGGACAACCATCCGATCACGGCAGCCGTGACAAACAACTGTCCATATTCCTTTCTGGCCATGCAATCCTCCTTTCTGCAAGCTGGCCGATCAGCAAACGCCGGAGAACATAGGCGCACAATCGAACCTGCTCGGGCTCTCATGGGGCCCGGCGGGCGAAAATGTACCTCTCTCACTCGGAGAAAGTCCAGCCCCTCCCACGTCTTCGACAGGCCTGGCAGGACCATGGGTGGGTGTGGCAAGCTTCTCGGCATATGACTTCCCCCAGCCAAACCGGACAAACGGACCGATCCTGGCCACCGTTGTGGTCGATCGGCCTTGCCGTCGCGATCATGCTTATCGTGCCGTTCATCCTCTATTCGATCGCGCCCGAAGGTCCCATCCGGGAAGGCGACACCGTCTTCGCCAACGGTCGGCACAAGGTCGAGCTGGCGGACCCGGCTCCCTATCGGCAGGCAGGTTACGCCCGTTCATGCGTGATCGAACCGCGCGATCCCCTGGTGGTTCTGCGCCGTCCGTCGGACGGCACGATCCGCGCCCAGGTGCAGGGCAAGACCAAACTCGAATTCCCCTTCTGTCCGCCGCAAGCGGAAATCGTCGTCAAGCCTCAGCAGGTGTTTCAGAAGCCCGACTTGTTAAGCGACCTTAAGGACAGCATGGTCGAATTGTTTGCCCGATAGGCGACCTGAGGCGCGCGCCGAGCGATGTATTACCCTTTCAGCTTGGCGGCGAACTGCCGGCGGAACTTGGCGACCTTCGGCCCGATCACGTACTGACAATAGCCTTGCAACGGGTTGCGGACGAAATACTCCTGATGGTAGGCCTCGGCTATGTAAAAGGTCGAGGCCGGCACGACCTCGGTGACGACGGGACGATCGAACACCTTCTCTTTGGTCAGCGTCGCGATCACGTCTTCGGCGATCGCTTTCTGATCAGGTGAATGGTAGAAGATCGCGGACCGGTATTGCGTGCCGACATCGTTACCCTGGCGGTTGAGCGTGGTCGGATCGTGAACGGCGAAGAAGATCTCGAGCAGGTCGCGATACGGCACGACCTGTGGGTCAAACGTGATCTGCACCGCCTCGGCATGGCCGGTGCGGCCCGTGCATACCGCCTCGTAGGTGGGATTCGACACGCTTCCCCCGATGTAGCCGGACTCGACCGACGCGACGCCTTTCAGTTGGTCGTACACCGCTTCCAGACACCAAAAACATCCACCGGCCAGCGTGGCGATTTCCATTCCTGACCCAACCGGTCCGTCAACCATTCTCACCTCCGAAACATGTCGGCCGCTCGGATCGAGTCTTACGACGAGCCTCCAAGCCTTTTCCGAGAACCGGCCACGCCGCTAATGGGATCGTCCGAGTACATCCACGACGCGGCGCAGCCGCTCTTGTTCCTGCGCGCGCAGGGTTCTGAACTCCACGCCGAATTCCGTGCCCGTCGCCCAACGGACCTCGGCCACATCGATCGCGAGCGGCACATACTGCTCAGGCAAATGGATATGTAACGAGAGGAACGTCCCCGGTGTCACGGGTTCCTCACTGACAACGGTGCACCCGCTGACCGAAACACAGGAGACCAATCCGCCTCCGGCCACACCCGGCCCGGAAAAGGACACCGGCCATTGCACGTCGAAACGGGGATTCTCTCGTTCGCCCATGAGCATCTTGCGCCGTAACCCGACCGTCAGCAACGTTCAGCCGACCTTGTCCTCATCGAAGAATGGCAAGCCAGGCCGGTGTTGCGGAAGTCAGTACCCAAACAGAGAAACCCGAACACGGCAAGGCTAGGCCTATAGAGAAACCGTGTCAAGGACGAGAATCGCGCATGGAGTGAGCCGGATAGGCGAGAAACCTCCTGTCACCCAGCGCTGCGTATCCGGCTCCCCTCAGACCGTCACGCGGAATCGGCATCCGGCGAACCGCTCAAGAGAGCGTGCCGGTCGGCTTGTTCATTATCATGGGTGCCGCCGTGGCCGGGATCGTCATGTATAACGTCTGGCAGCTCAGCCAATCATGCCCCCTTGCACGGCTGACATAGCGAAGCATTTGACATGGGGACGATTCTCCTGTAGGGTAGGCTTCGTCATGGTCGAAACGGTCCGGCGCTCGTGACGCCTTCAAGATTCCGGACCCCGCGATCGCATCGCGCTCAGATCCTCTCCGGAGCGGATTCCCTTCCGGTTCTGCTTCCCTCGATTTTCTGATCCCGTGCTCATGCGATCCAACCAGAAAAGGATACTTCTATGTCCACCTCTGCTCAGCTTCCTTCTCCTCCGCTTACCTTTGATGCCCTCGGGTTGCCTGCCCCGCTCCTGCGGGACCTGCGCAGCGCGGGCTTGACCGAACCGACTCCGATCCAGGCGCGGGCCATTCCGCCGGCGTTGCGGGGGCGAGACGTGTTGGGCTGCGCGCAAACCGGCACAGGAAAGACCGCGGCGTTTGTCGTGCCGATGATCGCGCGGCTGGCCGACGGGCCCAAGGGCCACCCACGCGGCTTGATCTTGGCGCCGACCCGGGAACTGGCCTTTCAGATTCAGGCGACCTCGGATCGGCTCGGCCGGTCCAGCCGGATTTTCGCCGCTCCCATCGTCGGCGGCAGCGACATGCAGGCCCAGGTGCGCGGTCTGCGCCAGCTCCCCGATATTCTCGTGGCGACGCCCGGCCGGCTGTTGGACCACCTGTGGAACGGGACGGTCCAGCTCTCGCATCTCCAGATCGTGGTACTGGACGAAGCGGATCGGATGCTCGATATGGGATTTGCGCCGCAGTTGAACCAGATTCTCGATGCGCTGCCGGAGCAGCGGCAAAGCCTGCTGTTTTCCGCCACCATGCCCGGTGACCTGAGTGATCTCGCGCGAATGTCCCTGAGAACCCCGGAGCGTGTGATGGTCGCCAGGTCGGCGACCCCGGCCGCGGGCGTGGCGCAAACGCTGCACCACACGACGCCCGAAGAGAAGACGCCGCTCCTTCTGTCCTTGCTCAAAGACCAAGACGAATCCGTCTTGGTCTTTACCAGGACCAAACATCGCGCCGATCGCTTGGGGCGTACCTTGGAACAAGTCGGCCATCAAGTGGCCGTGCTGCATGGGGATCGCCGGTTGTCCCAACGCCGCACAGCCTTGGAAGGGTTCCGTCGCGGACGGTATCGGATTCTCGTCGCGACCGACATCGCAGCCCGCGGTCTGGACGTGGCCCATATCGGCCATGTCATCAATTACGACCTGCCCCACACGCCGGAAGACTATGTGCACCGGATCGGGCGCACCGGCCGGATGAAGGCGATCGGGCGCGCGACAAGCTTCGTCACAATCGAGGATACCCGGCACATCCGGGCGATTGAACACCTCTTGGGACAACCGGTTCCTCGAGCTGAAGGGAGCGCCGCCGGACCCCATCCCCGTCCGGCCAGCAGGCCTCTCCAGCGAGAACACGTTGCCGGCCACAACGTCACATGGCCGGGTCGATCGGAGGAATTCAGAAAGGGCCGACGCCGGGACCGACCGTAATCCTATCGGAGCATCACGTCCCGTCCCTCGCACTTAGGGCAAGGAATGCCGGGTCGAAGGGGCGTTGCCGTGTTCGTCGAGGAATGACAGGCTCGAGGGGCCGTCCTTGGGCACACGCAGGATTGCGCGGGCTTTCCCCTTGCTGTCGTAGAGAATCAGGCTGGACGTACCGGTTTCATCGACCCGCAACAGTCCGCGGACCTTGCCTTCTTTGTCGATGAGCCGAAACTCCTCCGCTTCGATGACCGACGGCGTCGCGGTCGTGGGCGCCTCGCCTTTCAGCTTCTGCGAGGAAAGCGACTCGGTTGTGCGCAAGTCCCCGGTGGTCTTCTGAACAGCTGCCGGCCCCGGCGCAGGCAGTGGCCCCGAGCACCCGGCCAAGCAGGTTCCCGCTCCGACGGCGAAGATGAACGCCAAGCCAGACACCATCCCCGTCGGGGCATGTGGTTCTCCGCCAGCCATCAAACCCGGCGACCGCTGTGTCTCTCTTCGCTTCGCCACAGCTTGTTCTTTACCGCACCCTGAGGCTGGAAATCACGCAGGAAATGATTCGGCGCCCATTATCCTGCTTGACCCCGCCCGCCATTTCGTTCAGACTGCGCGCCGTGATGCTTCCTTTCGATGGTCGACGATCGGCCGGTCCCGGATCGGGCCCTCTCAGAAACCGGTACAGGATCCTTGCATTCAGATTCGCGACAAGTGTCCTTCTCTCCCTCTGGATCGTCTCAGCTTGGACCCAGGACGGTTACGCCCAGCCGTCAAGTCACTGGCGAATCGAGATCCAAGCTCCGGACGCCAGAGGATCTCTGCCGACGGGAAGCAGCCTGACTCTTTTTCTTCACGTCAGCGGGGGATCACCGACGCAACCGGAAAGCTTGGTGGCGATCGTCGAAGGCCCATCTCTTCCCAAACGCCTCTATCCGCTCGTACCGGACGCACAGTCGGGCGACTTGTCGACCACTGTGGAGGTTGAGGTGGCCCCGCCCGGCGCCATAGGCGAGCCGCCGAAAGCGATTCCCGTATCCGTCATGATCGCGCGCATAAGGGGAATGGAATTAACCCATATCGGGAAACGAACGGTGTATGTGACCTTGGGCGCCCCGACCACCGGTAGCGTGTCGCTTGCCGGGCCGCCATCCGAATCAGTCCCGACGCGGCCTCACGGTCGCCCTGCGGGATTTCGCGGCGAGCCGACGGCTCAGACCGCGCTCGCACAAGAAAGTGTACGAGAAGAAAATCTTGTGCGCCCGTCTCCGCTGAATGGCAGCCACGCGTATTGGAAACGAGTGAACGATCTCATCGGCGTGAGCCTGCGGGAGAGGATGTCCGCTCAACTGCCGTCACGGGCGCGACGCAATCCGGCGGTTCGGTTCCGGCTGTTTGCCAACGGCGAAGCCCAATTGATCCAACTGGAACGGAGCTCTGAAGACCCGCGGATCGACGAATCCGCCATGTTGGCGGTCATCGATGCGCATCCCTTTCCGCCCTTCCCCGAAGACGCCGCCGATCCTTATCTTGACGTGCACGTTGTGCTGCCTGTGCTGGCTCCTTGATACACGCCCCCCGGTTTGAAGAACTCCCTCCACCGGGACTCACGTCAGCGTCCGAGGTGTTTGATCTCCGCAGCGAGGGCATAGGATGTCCAGCGGTCGCGCCCTTTGATGATCGTCACCTCCAGCGTGGCCTGAATCTCGGCCTCCTTTCCGTTCAACACCGGTAAATCCGCACGCGGGCAGCCGTGAACCACATGGACAGGGATGGCGGCGGTGCCGTCATCCAGCATGAAGATGCAGGCATCGAAGACCGGGCCCGTTCGCCCCAGATAGGGAGGGAGGGCATGAAAGTCCCGCACGACGCCCTGCACGGTCACCTTGCGGAGATGAAACGCGTCGAGATCCCCGAGCACGACATCAATAGGCACCGGAGAAGCCGCGAGCGACTGGACCGCACATGCGATGGACAGGACGATCCACCACCACGCCACGCCGGCCGATCCGAGCAGGAGAAACCGTTTCATAGATCATAGTCGTTTCGATGCTCCAGGAGTAAAGCAGAACGGAGGGAAAAGGTCCAGATGGGTCCAGGTACTCGCCTTCAGGCATGCGAATCGAGTAGGATGCGCGAAGCACATCCACCGTGGCCGAACGCGCCACGGCCAAGGGCCGACGACCGGAAAGGACCCTCTATGAGACGCTCGAATTCCCGTTTATGCCCCTCCGCCTGGTGGCTTACCGCCTGCTTCATCCTCGCCGGCTGCGCGCACGACCCGTATCAGGCGCGCACCGACCAGATCAAAGCTCACGTGGAAGCGTTTTACACCCACTTGAAGGCCGACCGCGTTGAGGCTGCGATCCACGAGAACGAACAGATTGAAACGCTGGCAAGCCAACTGGGAGAGACGATCCGGAGCCGAACGCAGCAACCGGGAGTTAATCGGATGACCCGCGAGTGGGCGCTTGTCAAGACCGCTAACGAGACGGCCGCCCAGAACTGGCTGGCCCTTGGACAGTACTTCGCCATCAAAAAACGCTACGACCAGGCGCGTGCGGCCTATCAGCGGGTCGTCGACACCTATACCGGATCGACTGAACGAACCTACCGAGAACAGGCCGCCAGAGCGCTCCGCGACCTGGACATCATGAGCCCATCGGCCGCACAGCCATGACAATGACCGCCGCGGCCGGCTGGACTGATCGGACCGCCTGACACACCGATGCGCGCGATTCTCCCCCTTCTTTTCGCCTGGCTGTCGCTCGGCCTCTGCGGCTGTCTCCACACCATCCACGTGACGCCGGAGCCCGGGACCGTTGAGGGCGACCCGATTCCGCTTTCGTTGAAGGTCGACGTCACGGGATTTGCCCTGGAAGGCGCGGACCACATGCCTGGGATCGGGCTGTTGGAATGGACCTGGCGGGATTTCCGGCAAGGGGTGATCACCTACATCGAGAAGCGGCGCAGCTTCCGCAGCGTGGGAACGGACCGGGCTGATCTGACGTTGTCGATCAAGGCGGCCCTCACGATGCGATCACGGGACAGATATCTGTACATCCTGCGATTGGAGGCCGCGCTCTCGTCCGCCAAGAACACCGTCATTGCCTCTTATGCGGTCGAAACGCAGGCCGCCGGCTCGTTCGCGCGATGGACGACCGCCTCAGATCGGGATCCGATCAACCGGGCCTTGCAAAAAGCCCTTGACGAACTGCTGACCAAGATCGAAGCCGATCGTCCTCTGGTGCTGGCTGCGAACCAGTTTTAGACGCTGGCAAAATTCAGGACGGCTCCTGGATGTGCGAGCGAAGACAAAGCCGGTGGAGCGAAGGAATTGTCCTCATCGGCATGTCGGATTGCTGAACCCGCTCCCGTTATGCACCCATGCCTGAGTCCTCCCTCAAAAGGATATGTTCCCCTCCTTCGTGGAGTAGATTTGTCCTTTGGCGATCGGCTAGCTTCGGCCCTGGCAAGACCAGCGATGAAACGGTTCCTCATACCCTCGCACGAAGCTGACGTGCCCGGCCGCCGAACAGGCCGCTGATGCCCACGAAATCGATGGGGAGCGTGCAGATGGGGACGCGCCTTCCACAGCGACGCCGGATTCCGGAGGGATTCGCCCTCATCTGTCCAGCTCCCCGCCAGGTCTGGACAAGACACTGTCCCGAATGCGGCCGTTGGCTCCGCAAAGACGATCCCCAAGCTCCATGGAGCTGCGTGTGCGGCTGGAAGAGTTGTTGAGACGTTCTTCAACGCGATGAGGTCGGGATGATGACAGCCATATCGCTGCAGGATCTGAGAGCCGGATTCTTCCTGATGATCAGCGTGGTATTTTTGACCGTGATTTGTCTTCTGGCGGCCTGCTCTACCGTCACACGACCGGTTCGCTGGTGTGAACGGCGCAGGAGAAGAGCCGAGTAACAAACCGTCGGCCTCGACGGACGCGTCACAGCCTATCTGCGCACGATCAGCCTTTTCCATCGCATGCCCGGGTTATGCGGATTCGGCTGGGGGCGGGGGCAATCCCACGCCCACGGCTCCGCATGCTAGCCCGCATTATTCACGAAGGCTTCTACTGCAACCGCGGATACGCTGTTGCGACGGGCGTGCTCGCCACTCAGTCGGTCAACGTACTGTTTCAAGTACGCTTCCCTCCCTCGTGGCTGCGCTTGCCCGTCTCACGACGCGTCTGCGCGGTTTCGTCACGAATCCTCGTGAATAATGCGGGCTAGCGCTTTGAGGAGCAAGGGTGCAGCGCGGTCAGGCTGACGCCGAGCGCAAGACCCGCGATGAACACAGTGGCGAGAGCAAGCGGGCCCAGCCCGTCGGGAAACGCCAGGGACCGCCGACGCCCGGGAGAAGAAAAGAGCGAACCCACATGCGCCTCTCCGCCCAGCCACATGCCGCGCGATGGCTCTTCAAGCGGAACGCCTTCAGGGGTCTGTCGGGACTGAGACTCTGAGCCATTCATAGCGATCGCCTCCCGGCTGCGCGTGCGGACCGGCTCTCTGGCGCTTCGTCCTCCGGATCGGAACCGCCCGGTGTTCGTTACATCAACGCCTGAAGGCTTCGCTCGAGCAGGGCCTGAATCTCTCCGCGACGCCGTTTCAAATCCCCTGTCTTGTCGAACAACAGATAATAGGTCAACAGTCCGGAGGTGTACGCCGCCAGGGCCGTGGCGAGCATGCGGTTGGTGGCGCCTTTGCCGTTCAGCGCGGGGCGCAGCAGATTCCCGAGGCGATCCAAATGCTCGTCATAGACCGCGCGCAGGTCCTTGGCCGATTCCGTCGTGAGCTGAAGCAATCCCCGGACCTGATGGAACAACAACAGGTATTCCGGATGTTCCAGGAAAAAATCCAACCTCGCTGCGATGATCTTGCTGAAGAGCTTCGGTCCGGGTTTGGCGCCGCGCGAGGCTTCTTTCGTTTTCATGAGGAGCAGGTCTAAGCCTTGCTGGAGCAGGGCCTGGAGAAGCGCCTCTTTGGTCTCGAAGTACTTATAAAAGGTCCCCTTGCCGATATCGGCGCGCTCGGTGATATCCTCGATTTTCGTCCAATAGATGCCTTTCTCGGAGAAAAGCGCCAGGGCGACATCCAGCAGAGCCTGCCGCGTGCGCGCTTTCCGACGCTCCACCCGTGACGATGCCGCGGGCGCCATGCTCCGGGCCTCCGGTTCCGCTTTCATGAACATGCCGTCATGTACAGCCGCCACCGACGCTTCGACTTCAGCGGCTCAAGTTCTCCGATTTCTCGATGGCGCAGGATAACAGGATCGACGACGGCTCCGCAATTGACGCACCGCCATCCCTGGAAGTCCAGTTCGCCTCGGTCGTCCAGAAGATCGGTGAAATAATCCCTCGTCATCCAGCCTCGACATCGTGTGCATCGCATCGTGTCCTCCCATGAATAGGGCCTTGTCCGGATGAGGGCCTCTCATCCGGACACAGACCGCCCTGATGAGTTCAGGTCGGCTTTCCCGCTGCAGCCCTCAGGCCACCAAGCGTTTCCCGCGTTCGACGACCCGTCCGAGAGCTTCTCTCGCATCGATCGCCATGCACCCGGCCCGTTCACTCACGTCTTCCACCAGCGATCGCAGTTGTCGACGTGTTCTCGCGCCCGATTGCGGGGCCAGTAACAGGCCTGCTCCGACGCCGACCAACAGCCCGGTGACGAACGTCACGCCGCCGGCCGCAACGTATCTGGTTCGGTTGTTCATGATCATCCCCCCTTTCCGATCTGGCGTTAACTGGCATGAGCGTCGTGATTGCCCAACCCGTTCGAATTCCTTTTTGAATTCCTTAGTGGAGTCCGGTCCACATCATGTTCGAACTCTCCAGACATTAACTCTCTCCGTTCATCGCAGCGGCTACACTTCGCTTCCAACGTGCCGTTCGGCCCGGTCGTACAGGAACGAAAGACCAGGTAGTACCGCCGCCACCCGCACAGGCGGCAGGGCTTGCCTTCCAACTCCCTCAGGGCCGGCCAACTTTTCCTGTGGACGCGGCCGACCCGCCCTAGCACCGATTCCGTTCTTTCCATGATGGCCTTCATGCCGCGCCCCTTTCTTCCTGTTGCTCTTGACCCGCCAACTGGACTGCCTCGCGGTGCTGGAGCCACCGCACGGGCATGATTTCCAGGAATCGCACACCCATCCCGCGCGCGTATCCGAACTGATCGGGCTTGCGGCAGACCCATGCCACGGTTCCTACTCCCTTCATCCGCTCTGCCGGACGATCAGACGGTGCAAAACTCAGCTCGACTTCCGCTCCGACAGGCAACAAGTCGGCCCCCTCGATAAAGACCCCCTCTCGGGAAGCCCGAGCTGCCCGACCTTCCCGCCATGCACCGTCTTGTGATCGATAGCGAACCTGTACACGGGTCTCTACCCGGAACTCTGCCTTGTCCTGCACAGACTCCCAAGCCATGGGACACGCTTTCCTGCCGGACTGATCAACGAGCCAAAGAGCCTTTCCTTCGTCGTCGAAGGCGAACCATGTCCGATCGAGCGCTTCCGCGCGAAGCATTGCATCCTTCATGAGTCCTCCCTCCTCTCTGAACGACAAGACGCCGAGCAAGCACCGGCATTGTGTTAGACCAATTATCCAATAGTGACCTATAACTCATTTATGACCTATTGGTCATATTTATACACTTGGTCGCTTATCCTGTCAAGCCCGTTCTTGCGGGCCGAGGCATATTCTGCAAACAGTCCCGCCAAGAACGCTCGGGCGCATGACTCCTGATTGGTTTTCCGCGTTCGGCCGGATGCAAGGACCATTGCGGGAACCAGCGATAAGCCAAGGCAGCAGACGCACCGAATCTCGCGGACTGGCCCACCATATCGGTCCATGACGGAGGTAGAGAACTGAAGACCGGCGGCGGCTCTGAAGCGCGTGGGCAGAGACTGAAGGAAATCCTCAGGACCGCGTCCGAGAGGTCAGAAAGAATAGATGCCGAGTACTTGCGGTTATTTGGCGATCGTGATCGGGAGCGTCGGAATCCGCCCGACATCGGTGACGGTCATTTGGAACAACTGCTGCAGCAGGCTGAAGGCTTCCCGGTTCCACGTACGCAACGGTTCTTCACCGTCATCATGCGCCCCGACGCTGTACCATCGCGCGCGCAGTTCCACGGCAAAGGCGGCGTGCCGAGGTCTGGTTGTCGTCTCGACGATTTTCAACGTCGAGACCGGGTTGCGCAAGACCGGACCGGTGCGCTGATCCTGGTCCACTGCAAATTCCGGCTCCTCCGCGATCCCCCGCGCGACGAACCCGAGAATCGCGCTGAAGCTTCGAAGCTTGATCTGGCCTCGCCACGGGTAATCCCCGCCGGGGAACCCCGGACGAATGTCGACAAACACGTAATTGCGCGGATAGCGAGAAGCCGTCTCGTGAAGCCGCCGGCGTTCATGATTAGGCAGCTTGGCCGGATCGTAGTTGCTGATCGCCATACGCCCGACGACCGTCTTGCTCAGGATCGGCCTGCCGTCCGCTTCATTCGTGATCCATCGGTAGCCCTTGTCCAACGCCTGTGCGGTCAACGGATGGTCTGGGGGTAACGGCCAGTGCTCCTCGTGTTCGAGTGGTCCGACATGAAGCTGCCGAGCGAGATTCAGAGCGGACAGATGCAGGACCCGCCGGCGGAATTCCGCGTACTCCTCGGGGCGATGCGGCAAGTTCAGAAGAAAGGTCCTCTTGCCGTCTTGCTCGATACCGATCCCGCGCGCCATGAGCCGCAACACGATCGCGGGCTCGACCCCTTGACTGATGAGAAATTCGAACTTGGTCTCGTCCATTGGCGTCAGGATGCGGCGTGTAAACTCCTCGCCCTGGATGGGAATAATGCTCACCGTCGGGTTCTCGGCTACGCTCGCACCCAGATTCAGCGTATAAAAATTCCTTGTGATGTCCGTCCCGCCCCTGTTGAACAGTTGGGCCCCTACACCGGCGTTCGTACGGAAGTCGAACGTGGCGGCAACATTGGACACCGCGGTGAAATGAACGGGGAGGCCTTGCCTGGCCCTGGCGATATTCAGCAGCAACATTTCGGATTCGACCTGGCTGACTGTGTGGTCGTATTCCAACACCGCGCGGTGCATGGCGACGGGAGAGAGACATCCAGACAGAGCCCCCCACAGCAACAACGCCACAGCCGTTCGTGAACCGGGTCCAGCGAACACGCGTTTCACTCGCCCTCTCCCGCTTGACTGCCGGACATCCCGACCAGGGTACAGCCCGTGTGCGTCTTTGAAGATTGGCCGGATATCCCCATGCCGATCGAATACGGGGAACCTCTCGCCCTTCCTCGCTTCATGGCACGCATGAGATCTCCACACGACGGACGTGGCGAGACCGTCTTAGCGGCCGACGGCGCAGATGATGCCGCCCATGAGCCATCACCGTGAGTGAGCCAGGAGGCGCCTGAAACGACTCACGAACAGCGCGGTGACGAACAACACCAGACCGATCCCCTTCACGCTCGTCGATTCGCCAAGTTCTTCGGTGATCCATCCGAACGCGCCGATGCCGGCGATCGCGGACGTCATCGCGGCGGTTTGATAGAGGCCCAGGACACGCCCGACCATCTCGATCGGCGAAATCTCTTGCACCACGCCCCACGCGACCGGTGTGAGCGCCCCCATGCCGCACCCGACCACCGCCATCAGCGCGCCCGCCGCCAGTGGATCGCGGACCCACACCAGCACACAGATCGCCGTCCCGCTGACCGCGCTGGTCCACGCAATCAGCGCGATCCGACGCGGCAGACTCCATTCCGTCCACCAGACCAGCAGGATCGACATCGCGAGGAGGCCGCCGCCCAGCGTCGACCATAGGTAGCCGACCTCGACCGGACCCAAATTGAGCAGTTTCCTGCCGAACACCGGAAACAGGGTAGTCAGGGCGCTGGTTCCGAACGTGTACAGCGCCGCCGTCGCGATGAGCCACAGCAACGCCGGCTGCCGGCCCAGGACGAACCGCACGGCCTCCATCAAGTCTTGCCGCAACGCCGCGGCGGGCGGTCTTTCGGCAGGCACGACGGACAGACGCGGCAGGCGGACCGGCAGGAGGCACGTGGCTGACAACAGATAGGTCACCGCATTGATGCACAGAACTTCCTGCGAACTCGACAACGCGATCCCGATCCCGCTGAGCGCCGGCCCCATCACGATCCCAAGGCTCGTCGTACTTTGCAGGAGCGCGTTGGCCGCGGTGAACTGCCGCTTGGCGACGATGGCGGGCACCGCCGCGATGAGGGCCGGGCCGAAGATCGCCGTCGCGATGGCGTGGAGCAGCACCAACAGATAGAGCACTTCGACCGTGAACGACTCGACCGAGATCAGGCAGGGGATCAATCCGATCAGCAGCGCGCGCGAGATATCCGAGGAAACAAGGAGGAACTTCTTGGGCCAGCGATCCACGAGAACGCCGATGACCGGCCCCAGGACGATCGGGGGAATGGTCTGCAGCAAGCCGATCACCGTCGTCTTGATCGGCGATCCGGTGATCGAATAAACGAACCAGAGTAATGCCAGCTTGGAGACGCCGTCTCCGACTTGCGAAACCAGTTGACTCAGCCACACCAGACCAAAATCCCGCGTACACAGGAGCCGCTGAGCACCAACGGCGGTGATGTGATCGTCTGCGGAGAGGACGGCGCGAGAGGCGCAAGTCACCGGTGTGAAGCTGTGTCCGGGCATCACTCCTTTTCTTCGATGCGAACCTTGTCCGTCTGCACGGCCTTGACGCCGGGGACCAGCCTGGCCGTTTCGGCCGCTTCGAGAATAATTACCTGGAATCGTACCACTCCCGCAAGGATTACGACACCATTTTCCGTCTTCACCTCGAAATTGGCGGCCTTCAGGGTCGTACTCTTGGCGAAGCGCTCCTTCACGTACTGGGTGATCACTTCATCCCGCTTGCGGGCGAGCGCCTGCTTCAACTGCGGCACGACCTCCAGCTTGTTATTCACCGACGCGACGCCGTCCACCGATTTGGCGACTTCGGCGGCCGCCGTCTTTTCGGCCTCATCCGTCACTTTTCCCGTGAGCGTGATCTGATGGTCGCTCTGCTCTACGTCGATGTCGTACGGGAACAGTTGCGGCGTCGCCATCAGCGCGAGTTTGACCGTCAGAATGAGCGACGTTCGGGGTGTTTTTGAGGGTTCCTTCGAGGGAAGCTCTTGCGCAGCCGATTCCTCCTTCTTCGCCGGTCGCTCTTCCGGCTCCTTAGATCGAGGCGGTTCGGCGGGTTTTGTCGGCAGGGTCGGTTCTTTTGGCTCCTTCTCAGCGGGCTTCTGCGCCTTGGTCGGCGGTTCACCGGCCGGCTCCTCGGCCGGAAGCAGTGCCGCGGGGATCAGCAGCACGCCGCAGATCGCGATCGCCGGATAGAGCCGTCGGGGAAAGAACAGCGAGAAGACGTGCGATCGACGCCGCATCGAGTGAATCACCGTGGCAGCCCGCCTCACCGCCTGGCGTCTAGCGGGCAAGAAAAGGCGCCGGGGAAGATGAAGTGGGATCCTCAGCCGACTGCCGCCGGCTGAACAGTTCCGCCACGGCGGCGGTTGCGAGCAAGGTCAGACCGATGCCCATCAAGCTCGCCAAGGGGCCGAGGGAATCGGCCGCCCATCCGAACCCGGCCATGCCTGCCATCGCGGTTGACATCCCCCCGGTGCTGAACGTGGTGAAGACCCGCCCGAGCAGCCGTTCCGGCGTCAGTTCCTGAAGCATCGCCCAGACGAGCGGCGTAAACATCGCCGTGCTCCCGCCGATTACGACGACCAGGGCGGCCGACACGATGGGCAGATCGACCAGTCCCAACCCGCAGACTGCCAGACCGGCGACGGCCAGAGAGCCGGCGATCATGCGCAAGCGCTCGCGCAGTTCGCCCGGCTTCAGCCAGGCCAACGAGACCGACGCCGCCAGCATGCCGACCCCCAGGGCCGACCAGAGCCATCCCATCCCGACAGGGCCAACCTGCAGCAATTGCTTGGCCACTACTGGGAGCAGGAAGACAAACGCGCTGGACCCCAGCGTGAAGAGCGCGGCGGTCACCATCAGCAGGAACACGGTTCGATGTTGCAGAAACACGAACCGGAACCCGACCTGAAGTTCCTGCAACACCCGCTGGGTTTCAGCCCGCGCCCCAGTCGGCGTGCCCGACTCCCGCATGCGGATCGGCATCAGACACAGCGCCGAAACAAAAAAGGTCGCCGCATCGACATACAGCACATTCTGCGCGCCGATGAGCGCAATCCCGACGCCGCTGACCGCCGGCCCGACCAACAGTCCGACGTTGGTCGTGCTTTGCAGCAGGGCATTGGCGGCGGTAAACTGGGACCGTGGCACGATGAGCGGGATGGAGGAAGCCAGAGCAGGACCGAAGATCGTGGACACGACCGCCGTCACAAACACCAGTAAATACAGGCGCTCCAACGTCAACGCGTCACACGCGTACAACAGCGGGATCAGCAGGATCAGCACGGTGCGCACCAGGTCCACCGCGATCATGACCGGTTTTTTGGGCCATCGATCCAAGTAGACGCCGATCAATGGACCGAAGAGCAGCGGTGGGAGGGTCTGCAACAATCCGACGACCGTCATCTTCAAGGCCGAGCCGGTCAACGTGTAGACGAACCACAGGAGCGCAACCTTGTTGAGGCTGTCCCCGATCTGCGAGATCGCCTGTCCGGCGAACAGCAGCGTGAAGTCCTTCGTTTTCAGCAGGCGCCAGCCGGAAGGACCGCGCTGATCGGGCTGGTGAACGGTCGAAGCGCCTATGCTCCTACGCATCATGGCTAGATTGCGGGATTGGAATGCCCAGCGGCTCATCCAATCCGTTCTCGACTCCGCGTGAGGGTCGAGTCCCCGCCGTGCAATGCAATTGATCCTACTTCCTCGCTGAGCATCTGCTCATAGACGTCGAGGTAATCGCGCACCATCCGTTCGACCGTGAACCGCTCTTCGAACGCCTGCCGGCACCGGCGTCGATCGAGGAACCGAACTCGCTCCACCGCCGAGACCATTTCTTCCAAGGAGTCGCTGACGAACCCGGTCAGGCCGTCCTTAATGAGTTCCGGAATTGAGCCCTGACGGTAGGCCAAGACCGGTGTGCCGCAGGCCAGCGCCTCGATCAGCACCAACCCAAACGGCTCGGGCCAATCATAGGGCGCCAGCATCGCATACGCCTGGCCCAAAAAGTCGTTCTTCTGATCGTCCGTGATCTCCCCGATGTACTCGATCAGGGGATGCGCCAGGAGCGGTTCGATTTCGGCGCGGAAATATTCGCGATCGGCCGGATCGACCTTGGCTGCGATCTTCAACGGCATGCCGACGCGCTTGGCGACCTCGATCGCATGGTCCGGCCGCTTCTCCGGCGCGATACGTCCCAGGAACGCCAGATAGCGTCCCGGCTGCGGATGGTAGCGATAGAGGTCGCGCGGTACGCCGTGATAGACCGTCGCCTGCCAGTTGGCCCACGGCAACGGCCGCCGTTGGGCGTTCGAGATCGAGACCAAAGGCATTTCGGCATACTCGCGGAATACCGGTTCGAGTTCCGGCAGATCGAGCCGTCCGTGCAATGTCGTGACCACCGGCACGGGGCAGCGCCGGGCCAGCGGGAACCCCAGAAAATCGAGATGCGAGTGAATCAAGTCGAAGTCGCCGGGCGATCCGAAAACCCGCTCCAACTGAAGGATCAGCGGCGCATCGCGGTTAAAGATACCCGTGTTCAGGCGCAGGGCCTGGTGACAGATCGGTTCCAGCTTCGCCGTCGTGACGGAATCCCCGCTGGCGAATAGCGTCACGTCATGCCCCAATCTGACCAACTCTTCCGTGATATATGACACAATACGTTCGGTCCCCCCGTAGAGTTTCGGGGGCACACTTTCCCACAACGGCGCTACCTGCGCGATTCTCATTCCCTCGCTCCTTTTCAGTGAGTTGACGGCCGCCACGTCCTACTTCGCGGGCTTGATCGAGAGGGCACGCCCGTCCGGCATCATTTCCACTTCCACCTTTTCGCCCGGAACGACCAGCCGCTCCCGCTTGGTTTCCTTATTGACCCGCAACCGCACCAGCCGACCGAAGACATCCCGCACCACGTACACCTCCCCCTTGATCGACAGTAGATCCCCTTTTATGACCTGCGGGGAGGCCGCCGGCTGTGCAGCCGCCATGGGCACACTCGCGGATATCTCTGCGCCCATCACGAAGATCGACGCCAGCAACCACAGACCAAACCCTTTCATGGCGCTACCTCCCTCACCTCGCTTCGGAAGGTGACTCGGATGCCGAGTCGCGCCGTCACCATATCGTCGCCGGCTTAGAAATACCCCTTCGACAGGCCCGGACCCAATAGACAAAAACCTGACCTGCGAACGAATCTTGTCCAGTCCTCTAAGCCCCTGAGGTGGGGTAGGCGTAAGAACAGTGAAAAAGGAGGGCGTCATGGACGGATACGGCAAGAGAATCTTGATCGTGGACGGTGACGAAAGCTCACGACACATGCTGTCGTTTCTGTTGGCGAACGAGGGCTACAACGTCCATATCGCCAATGACGGGCTCGAAGCCTTGAGCGAAATGAAGAAACGGCGGTTCGACGCCATCATTACCGACTACCGCCTCCAGAGACTCAACGGGTTGGAATTGCTGGCTTTGTGCCGGGTGGTGTGGCCGGAAACGCCGATCATCATGGTCTCGCGCGATTCATCGGCCCTTGGCCCCCAAGCGGTTGAACGGGGCGCTGTTGCGTGGGTCCGGAAACCCTACGACTCGCGCACGTTACTGGAACTTCTCGCCTCCGCCGTGGAGACAGCAGAGTCCGGGCGAGGCTGGAAGTCCAAAACCAGAATCGCGGGATGAGGGAGCGTTGAAGCATGATCAAAAGAGGAGGTGCACGACCATGCCGAAGCGGGACCTGATGCTCCTGCTCGGAGCTTCCCTGTTGCTCAGTCTCAGTGTCGCTGGTCAGGCCGAATTGATCGAGCGTTGGCGAGACGCCTTGGACGAGCAGCACCGCCGGACCTTGATCCGGGAAGACCTGTTCAAGCTTCAACGTCTCACGGCGGAGGCGGAAAGCGGTTTCAGGAGCCATGTGGCGACCGGTCAGCGGGTGTCGTTGGACCCGCTCGGCAAAGCGGAAGAGCGACTCAGACCGATCCTCGATCACTTGCTGGAACTCTTGGCCGATTCTCCACCGCTGCAGCATCAGGTGCGGACGCTCGGCCTCTGGCTACTCGACCACCTGCGGCACAGACGATGGTTGGCCTCTCAGATCGACGCCGGCCTTCAATCCGAGGTCATCTCCTCCTTGCAGCGAGGAGAGGCATTGGCCCTGCTGCTCGCGATCGAGAACGCCTTCCGCGAGCTTGAATCCAGAGTCGATCACAAGTTTGCGGACGCCGAACTGGAAGACGAGGAGTTTCGGAGGCAGATGCTGCGAGGTCTGCTGCTTGCCGAGTGCGGCATCGTCGTTGCGAGCGGGGTTACAGGCGGTCTTCTCGGCCTTCTGTTTCGGCGGTTCTCCCGCGCCCGCGCCAGCCGCACGGATCAACGGATCGCCGCGGTCGGCCACGCCGCGTCCTAGCGGCCTCCGCCGGTCGGACTGTCCCTCAGACTCCTCCGGTGCCACGCACTCCAGGCTTGACTTGGCTGAAAGCCCGGCCTAGCTTAGGTGTCGCCAAGCGCCGTTACGGGCAGAACCTATGTCGAAAGATACCCACTCGGTTCGAGGACGGTCCATGGAGGGGCGCCATAGCCTGAGAATTCCGATCCGAGTCTCCGCCATCTTCTCAAGCGGGCATGGCCTGGGTGAAGGAACGGTCTTTAATATTTCCACACCCGGCTGCGCGATCGAGAGCAAGAAAGCGCTGCGGGTCGGCGACTATGTTCGACTCAACGTCTACCTACCAGACGAGCGCCTGTTGCAAAACGTGCGTGCCGCCGTCCGGTGGGCTCAGGGTCAACGATTCGGAGTGGAATTTCTGCGCCTCTCAGAAGAGGAACAAACCCGTTTGTCCCGCCTAGTCTCGGATCATACCCGCAGCAAAAGTCGATCTTAGTCGTGTGAGAGCTTCTCGTTCGTTGACGGACGATTGCTGGACCCTTTCCCGGTATTTTGGCTTACCTGTTCCCGGCCTGCCGACACCGTATCCTGTTCAGATTTTGGGAAAGTTCTTGATCGCTCGTTCGACAACAGCCAGAATAGGGACAGCCGGTTCCGGTCCAGGCTGTGAGACAGGCATGATTCTGCGAAAGGAACAGCGGTTTCCGGTCTCGTTTCGTGCGGTCTTGACCAGCATCAAGACACAGGAAAATTCCGGGATGGTGCTGGATCTGTCACCAAGCGGATGTCGTGTACACAGCCTTATGTCCGTGTTTACGGGCATGCAACTCGGACTACGCCTGCACTTGCCGGGACAGGACCCTCCTATTTACATTGACCGAGGAACGGTCCGCTGGGCCCGCGGACAGGAATTCGGCGTACAGTTCACAGAAATAGCCCCTCATGAGAACAGCCGGCTTCAGGAGGCTGTCCAAGCCCTTAAAAATTCCTCTCAAACTTAGCTCTCTCGCCTCACCAGAATTACGGAAACCCAAACATTATTGAAGATTTAGAATTTTACGTCCTATCGCCTTGCCCATCTTTGGAGGTACGCTCTATAGGTGATGCGCCTACGTACAGATTCGGCTACGGTTTGCTAGGAAGGTCGGCAACGGTGGCAAACGTGGCAAACATGGGCACGCGCAAGGCGCGCCGAGTACGGCTGGTCTGCCGAGTTTTCTTTTTCGGGCAAGGCGATTTCGAAGGAGAAGGGAAAGTCCTCGATCTCTCGACTTCGGGGTGCCTAGCCGAATCGGAGGTTTCGGTGACGCCGGGGATGGAATTTCAACTTTCGCTGTTTCTTCCCGACCATCCGTGGCCGCTCAGGGTGGAAAAGGCCGCCGTCCGCTGGACCCACGGCCGGTCCTTCGGACTGGAGTTCGTCGCTCTCCGTCCAGCCCAACGGGAACGGCTGCGCGCGATCGTTATGAAGGCGAAAGCGTGACACTTATCTGAGCGATTGACGACCAGTCGATACAGCTCCGTCACCCCAGCGACTGACTCTGCGCTTTTGGGAACCACAGGACCCCGGTTTCGACCCACTGCGAGAGCGCCGGGACCGTCGCACCAGAGTCTTTCTCAGCTCCGCTAGCGATCGAAAACCCGTAAAATCTCACGGACCTTGCGCACCAGCTCTGCGCCGGTGAACGGCTTCGGGAGGAAGGCCACCTCAGGTTCTTCGGCAAAGCCGCCTTTCACGATATAGTTTTCCGATAGATAGAGGATACGCGTCTCCGGACTGAGAGCATGGACTTTGGTGGCGAGTTCCAAACCGTTCATGGCCGGCATGAGCATGTCCGTAATCAGCAGATGAATCCGGCCCTGGTGTTGGTGGAAAAGGCGATACGCCATTTCTCCATTCTTGGCGAGCAAAACCGTATAACCCAGCGGGGTAAGAGTGTTAAAGATGATCGTCCGAATCTCGGGCTCGTCGTCAACCGCCAGGAGTGTGCCGGACTCTGAAGAAAAGGAGCTCATGGCCGGATCTTTGTTGCTGCAGATGGTGAGCCGCCTGGGACTCGAACCCAGGGCCCTCGCCTTAAAAGGGCGATGCTCTACCGACTGAGCTAGCGGCTCACCTGCGGGAAGAGTTCTTCGTTACCCGTCAACGAGCATTCGCGCCACTGAACGGGTCAGCGCAGCAGCATCTTACCATTGACGGATCGGCCAGGCTAGCGCGGCCGTTTCCGGCTTCTGGCGGTCAATGGATTGCGCAGGATGATCGTCTGGTCGCGCTTGGATCCGGTGGAGACGATATCGATTGGACAGCCCGCCAGTTCTTCCACTCTGGTTAAATAGCGCTTGGCCTCTGCGGGCAACTTTTTATAGCTTGTCATACCGGTAGTGGAACTGCTCCAACCGCGCAGAGTTTCATAAACCGGCTGGCATTCCGTCAAGGCTTGCAGGTCGGCAGGCATCTCTCGGTGTAGCCTGCCGGCGTGCCTGTAGCCTGTACATATCTTCAACTCCTTGCACCCGTCCAGCACGTCGAGCTTGGTCACTGCCAAAGAAGCGAGGCCGTTGACTTTGGCCGCGTATCTGACCAGGACACCATCAAACCATCCGCACCGGCGCGGCCGTCCGGTCGTCGCGCCGAATTCCTTGCCACGCTCCTGCAAGCCGGACCCGACCGCGTCCGTCAGTTCGGTCGGGAACGGCCCGCTCCCGACGCGCGTCGTATAGGCCTTGGCGACCCCGAGGACGGCGTCGATCCTGGTCGGCCCGACGCCGGTGCCGGTGCAGGCGCCGCCCGCCGCAGCGCTGGACGAGGTGACGTAAGGATAGGTGCCGAAATCGACATCGAGATGCGTCCCTTGGGCGCCTTCGAACAACACGGTGTGTTTCTCGTCGATCGCCTTGTTCAGAAGCGTGACCGTATCGGTGATGTAGCCTTTCAGCCGTTCGGCATATCCCATGTATTGCTGGAACACCTTTTCGAGCTGGAAGCCGTCCACCTTGTAGAGCCGTTCCAGAAAGCAGTTGATCTCGATCAGGTTTTCCTCCAGCTTGCGCCGAAATAACGGGGGATTCAGCAGATCTCCCACCCGGATGCCGATGCGGGCCATTTTGTCGGCATAGGACGGTCCGATGCCTCTCCCTGTAGTACCGATGCGCCGCAATCCCCTTGATTGCTCCGAGGCCTTCTCAATAGCCTTGTGATACGGCAGGATCAAATGGGCCCGCTGGCTGATCGCGAAATTCTTGTCGATCTTGATGCCTTTGGCCTGGAGTCGATCCATCTCCGCGATCAGCGCCTCTGGATCGACCACCACCCCGTTGCCGATGATGCACAGCGTTCCTCGGTACAGAATACCGGAGGGAATCAAATGAAAGACAAACGTGTCCCGCTGGTTGACGACGGTATGGCCAGCATTGGATCCGCCCTGGTATCGCACCACCACATCGGCGTCGCGGGCCAGGATGTCCACGATCTTGCCCTTGCCTTCATCGCCCCATTGGGTTCCGACGACGACCAGATTGCCCATCCCTCTCACCGATTCGCGTTCAGCCCCTCGAAAAAAAGAGCCCTGACCGCACAAGATCAGAGCCAAAAGCGGCTCATCCTATGGACGGCCCTCCCCGTTTGTCAAGCCGCGTTCGCTCCGCTACGCGAGGCGGGAAACAGCGCGCTGGTTTCCGCTTCTCCGTCCATCATCTCTCATGTCCGTGCACGACAGCGCGCCCGGTGAAGGGCGCCGCCTTTCCTTGACTGCCCAGAGACCGCGTGTTAGCATGCGCCCAGCTCGTCAACTAATCCAGAACTCATCGCTTATCACTCACAACTCAAGATGGGGTGGGGCTGTGGCGCAGTTGGGAGCGCGCGTGAATGGCATTCACGAGGTCGCCGGTTCAATCCCGGCCAGCTCCACCAAACCGAGCTTGCTCGTACCGTCGGCTACTCATCGGTTTCTCAATTGATGCCAACGGATAAGACCTTTAATTTCGATCTTGTCTCTCATCAACCAACCTCCGGTCGAGCCGGGGTCATCCTTACCATACCATCATTGCTGCGTAGGAAAAGACCCGCCCTGATTGATTCATGCTTCAGATCGAATCCGTCAGTAAGCAATATGCCGCGAAGATCCTGCTGAAGGACGCGTCGGCGCACCTACGGCCAGGCACGCGCGTCGGCCTGGTCGGTCCGAACGGCGTCGGAAAGACCACGTTGTTCCGGATGATCCTCGGAGAAGAATCTCCGGACAAGGGCGCCATCCGCAAGCGGCCGCGGTTGCGCATCGGATACCTGCCACAGGAACTCGAGGCGATCACGGGCAAGAACGTCTTGGACGCCGCCCACCGCGACCAGTATCCCGAACACGAGGCCAAGCGCATCCTGTCCGGACTCGGCTTCAGCGAGGCGGACTTCAACCGGCCGGTCGACGCCCTCTCGGGCGGGTATCGCATGCGCGTCGCCTTGGCGCACCTCTTGTTGTCGAATCCCGACGTCCTGTTGCTCGACGAGCCGACCAACCATCTCGACAAACCAACACAAGCGTGGTTCGAAGACTTTCTCTTGCGCTCGAAGATGACCCTTCTGGTCATCAGCCATGACACCAGATTCCTGGACCGGATCGCGACGCATATCTGGGAGATTCGCAACCACACGATCCAGGAATACCGAGGGAACTATACAAAGTTCCGCGAATTGCGGGCGACCCGCGACGCCCAACGGGAGTCCTCCGCCAAACGGCAGGAGAAAGAAATCGCCCGTGTCCAGAAGTTCATCGACCGATTTCGCTACCAGGCCAACAAAGCGAGCCAGGTGCAGTCCCGCATCAAGCAACTGGAAAAGATCAAGCTCATCGAACGGACGCGCGACTCGAAACGGGTGCGATTCAAATTCCCCGTCCCGCCGGCGAGCGGCCGGCAGGTGCTCGAACTGCAGGGAGCCGCGAAGAGCTACGGAGAAAAAGTGGTGTACCGGTCGCTCGACTTTTCGGTCGAGCGCGGGCAGCGAGTGGCGCTGGTCGGCGAAAACGGGGCGGGCAAGAGCACGTTGCTCAAGATGCTGGCAGGCGTCCTGCCGTTGGATAAGGGCACGAGGACCGTCGGCCACGGCGTCACCCTGCACTATTTCGCGCAGCATCAGGCCGAGGCGCTCAACCCGGAACACACCGTTCTGGACTCGCTGGCCGAGATCTCGAAACAGGCCGAGATGAATTTCCTGCGAGGGATCGCCGGAGCGTTCCTGTTTTCGGGACCGGACCAGAAGAAGCCCATCAAAGCGCTGAGCGGCGGCGAGCGCAACCGCGTCGCCCTCGCGCGAATGCTCGTCGAGCCGGCCAATACGCTGTTGCTGGATGAGCCGACGAACCACCTCGACCCGGCCTCGGTGGACGTGCTGACCGACGCCCTCACGGAGTTCCCCGGCACCATCATCTTCATCTCCCATGACCCGACGTTCCTGACCCGCGTCGCGACGCGAGTGGTCGAAATCGAAGACGGTCAGGCCAAGAGCTATTTCGGCGACTACGAGTACTACCTCTGGAAAAAAGCGCAGGAGCTGGAATCGATCAAGGAAACGCGCGAAGAACTCGAAGAACAGGACACGGGACGGACCAGAGCGGGAGCGATCGGCGTCACGGCGGCCATGGCGCCGAAATCCAACGCCAGAGACCGGCGCGAACTGTCCAAGACCCAGGCCAGACTGGAAAAACAGGTGGCGCGCGCGGAGGCCGAGATCGCCGAGATCGAGCGAAAAATCCGGACGCGCGATCAGGAACTAGCCGATCCGGTCCTCTATCAGGATTTCACCCGGTGGCACGATCTGCATCTGGAACAGGAAACCTGGAAAAAGGATTTGGAGCGACTGACGGCTCGGTGGGAAAAGCTGTCCGAGGAACTCGACTGCGTCAAGCAGACGCCGGGGGCTAAGGCGACGGCGCTTCCTTGAGGGTTTCTTCAAGATAATAGTACAGCCAGCGGTTTTTCTCTTTCGTCACCAATTCATCCCAGACCACGCCGATCAAGAAGCCTTTCTCCCATGGCTTGACCCACGCCACGCTTCCGGCAAGCCTTTCCTGCTGCTCCACCCGGTCAGGGTCCAGAAACGCCAACGAGACGGTCACCTTCTCATTGACCGGCAACCTTTCCTTGGCGTGCAGCCCGGCGCCGATCTTATTGACATTGTCCAGGACGGCGGTGACGCCCTTGCCTCCGCTCCTGGGGGTGATGTGGGCGGACCCCACCAGCGTGGCCCGGACGTATTTCCGACGCTCATTGGGTGTCGCGACCGATCCCATCGTCTTGACTCCTCGGCGTTGCCCTTAAGTATAACCGAACAGGATCGTTTGTCCACAGCCAATTTCGGGCCCCGGTCAAGGCGGTTTGGGCCGGTAATATTGCCTGCCGCGGAGCCGTTCCGGCAGATGAGCCTGCTCGCCTTTGGCTGCCGGATCGCTGTGCACGTACCGGTATCCCTGCCCATACCCGAGATCCCGCATCAGCGAGGTCACCGCGTTCCGCAAGTGGAGGGGGACGCCTAAATTGCCGAATTCCCGCGCGTCCCGAAGGGCTTCAACCAGGCCGACGTACGAGGCGTTGTCCTTCGAACAGGAAGCCAAATACGTGGCCCCCTGGGCCAGATTGATCTGAGCTTCCGGCAAGCCGACGCACTCCACCGCCTGGAAGACCGCCGTGGCGACGACCAGGGCGAGAGGGTTGGCGTTGCCGACATCTTCCGACGCGAAAATGACCATGCGCCGGGCGATAAACTTGGGGTCTTCGCCCCCCTCGAGCATTCGCGCCAACCAATAGAGGGCTCCGTCCGGGTCCGAATCCCGCAAGCTTTTGATAAAGGCCGAGATGAGATTGTAGTGTTCTTCCCCGGCCTTATCGTAGCGGAGCGATTTCTTGAGCAGCGCCGACTCCAACCCTTGCTCGTCGAGCAGCCGGCGTCCGCCAGGACCTGGCGGCGTCTGGGTCGCCACGAATTCCAACGCCGTGAGCAAGGACCGGGCATCGCCGTTCCCGAATCCAATCAACCGCCGCTTGGCTTCCGGCGTCATGTCGATCTTGAGCTTTCCGAGGCCTTGTTCCTCATCGGCCAGGGCCCGTTCCAGGATGCGGGCCATTGCGTCATCCGACAGGGATTTGAGGACGACGACCAGGGAGCGCGAGAGGAGGGGCGCGATCACTTCGAACGACGGGTTCTCCGTGGTGGCACCGACCAGAATGATCGTCCCGCGCTCCACGTGCGGGAGAAAGGCATCCTGCTGGGCCTTGTTGAATCGATGGATTTCGTCGACGAACAGAATCGTGCGCCGGCCGTGGAGCGTGCGTCGCTGTTCCGCGGCCCGGATGATTTCCCGCAGTTCCGGAATCCCGCTGGTGACCGCGGAAAACGGAACGAATTCCGCCTTCGTGTGGCGAGCAATGAGATGCGCGAGCGTGGTTTTCCCGGACCCCGGAGGCCCCCAGAAAATGACGGACGAGAGCTGATCCGCCTCGATCGCGCGCCGCAACGGTCGATCCGGCGCGACGATCTCCTCCTGACCGACGAAGTCCGAGAAGTCCTGCGGGCGCATCCGCTCGGCGAGGGGCGCCGGCACGACATCCCGCTCAGCCGAACCGGAAAAGAGATCGCCTTCCTGATGCCGTGGATTGGCCATAGGTTCACACGATGAGCGATCAAATTGTATACCTCCGGAAGAACACCCGTAAATGGCGTTGACAGACTCGGGAGCGCCTGTTTCGGTCTTAGCCTCTTGACGAGCCTGCGATCTCTTGATAGGGGAAACACTGCTCAAGAGCGACCGTTCACGATCAACGAAAGAGCAGACCAATGATTGTCGAGGTCAACGGCGTCCATCTCGCCTGCGACGACCGAGGCACGGGGACACCCATTGTGTTTCTCCATGCGTTCCCCTTGAACCGGACCATGTGGGCGACTCAAGCGAGCGCCCTGTCGAAGCGGTTTCGAGTCATCACCGTGGACCTGCGCGGACATGGTGAATCGGACGCGCCGCTGTGGCGGTACACACTGGACCAGTTCGCGGACGATGTCACCGCGCTCTTGGACCAACTCTCCATCCGGCAGGCGGTCATGGTCGGGTTGTCGATGGGAGGGTACATCCTGTTCGCCATGTACCGCCGCCATCCGGACCGGATTCAAGGGTTGATCTTTGCGGACACGAGGGCCGAAGCCGACCAGCCGACCCAAGTGACCTGGCGGTTCAATCTGGCGCAGAAGGTCTACAAGGAAGGACCGAAGGCGGTCGCCGACGAGATGGTTCCCAAACTCCTCTGCCCGTCCACCGTGCAGAAGAACCCCGCCTTGGCCGAGCGGGTGCGGGCCATCATCATGAGCACGCAGATCAGCGGAATCGTCGGTGACCTCATGGCGATCGCGGAACGGCCGGACTCCACGCCGCTTCTGAGCACCATCATCTGTCCTGCACTGGTATTGGTCGGCGATCAGGATATGCTGACCACGCCGGAGGAGAACAAACGCATCGCCGATGGAATCGCCGGCGCTCGGCTGGAGATCATTCCCGGCGCCGGCCACCTGAGCAACATCGAGCAACCGGAGATCTTCAATCGAGCGGTGACGGCGTTTGCGGAAAGGATTGGGGGGAAGAAATTCTGAATTCTGAATTCTGAATTCTGAATTCTGAATTAGCAGCGTGCCGATTCAGCGTGGACACATCAGCGCGGCTCAGTCAGGGTCCCCGACGCTGCCCCGCCGGATGAGCTTGAGGAATTCGTCACGCGTCTGCTGCTGGCTCCTGAAGACCCCCAGCATGGAACTGGTCACCGCGATGGTGTTCTGCTTCTCGACGCCGCGCATCATCATGCAGAGGTGGCGGGCTTCGATCACCACCCCGACCCCATGGGCGTTCAGCTTCGACTGCAGGGTCTCCGCGATCTGCACCGTCAGCCGTTCCTGCACCTGGAGCCGCCGGCTGAAGGCGTCCACGACGCGCGGGATCTTGCTCAGGCCGACCACTTTCTTATTGGGGATATACCCGACGTGGCACTTTCCGAAGAACGGCAGAAGATGGTGCTCGCAGAGGCTGAAGAAGTCGATGTCCTTCACGATCACCATCTCGTCATAGTCGATCGGGAACAGCGCGCCGTTGAGCAGCCGCTCGATGTCCTGCTGATAGCCCTGCGTCATGAACCGCAGGGCCTTCGCCACCCGTTCGGGCGTCTTCAGGAGCCCGTTTCTCCTCGGCTGCTCGCCGAGCATGGCTAATAGATCCACCACCAAGGCCTGGATCTCCTCAATCTCGGCCGGACGCCCGTTGGCGCGAATGGCCCGGCTTCGTCCCGCTCGTCTCACCGTCGATAGACGATCACTCATGAGTCACTCCAGTCACCGTTGCCCGGGACACTTCCGGTCCGGTGTACTCGAAGTAGTTGTCGCGGGTCTCGATGACCCCGACTTTCTCGAGCCGGCCTTGAGGGACGCGTGCGACCAGCAGGTCCCAGATCAGCATGGCGAGATTCTCGCCGGTGGTCGTGCGGCCGGTGAATTCCGGGTCTTGATTCAGGTCCCGGTGGTCGAAGCGCTTCACGATCGTGTCAATCACCATACGGTCCAACTCCCGGAGATCGATCACGGCGCCGGTTCGAGGATCGATCTCGCCCGTCACCGTGACCAGCACGACGTAGTTATGCCCGTGGCCGTTGGGATTATTGCATTTCCCGAACACGGCCCAGTTCTCTTCTTCGGACAGGCGCTCGGTGTGCAGCCGATGCTGCGCGCAAAACCGATACCGCCGTGTGACGCTGGCTCGATCCATGACCAAGCGCTTGCTCGTCGTCAGTCGTGAGCAATCAGCCACGAGATAAAAAGAATCGGGCCGGAATTGCACCTCCTACGGAAAGGCAACTCCGGCCCCTCTCTCGAGTGTCTCTTCACTTCAGGCTGACGGCTGAATGCCGAGAGCTGACCGTTTCTCCTCAGGCGCTGAACGAGCTGCCGCACCCGCAGGTGGTCTTGGCCTGCGGATTTTTGATGGCAAAGCCGGACCCCTGCAGGCTGTCGACGTAATCCACTTCCGCCCCGCTCAGCAGCGGCGCGCTCTGCGAATCCAGAATGACCTTCACGCCCCCCTTCTCGATGACGGTGTCGTCATCGGACAGTTTCGACTCGAAAGCCATGCCGTATTGATACCCGTGACATCCGCCGCCGCGGACGTAGATCCGCAGACCGACCGTGTCCTTCTCTTCGGCCATCAGTTCCTTGATCTTCTGCTCGGCCACCGGCGTAATGGTGATCATTGTTCTCCTCCCTCTATGATCCCCTGTAGTCTATCACACCTTCTTCATGGAAGGCTGCATTCGTGATCGCTCGACCGTGCGTCCCGCTGCTGAGACGACGGCGACTCCCATTTCGATTCCGGCACCCGCACGACCACATCGCCCAGCACCCGGGCCTGGCACCCGAGGCGATGCCACGGCTCCGACAGCGCCTCCCGATCCAATAGATCCTGCTCGTCGAAGTCGATCTCGGAGAGATTTTCGCCGCCCTCCTGCACCTCGACCCGGCAGGTCGTGCAGGAGGCGTTGCCGCCGCAATCATGATTCAGGGGGAACCCGAGCGTCTGAGCCGCTTCCAGCAGCGTCATGTTGGGTTCCACGTCGCCGCTCTTTCCCTGGGGATGCAGGAACGTCACACGCGGCATCGACGAACTTCCTCACGCACAGGAGCCGATCCCGGCCGCCACGGGCCGATAGGGACACCGCTGCAACCGGATATGCTCCTCATATTCATGCCGGAACAGCCGCAAGCTGCTCTGCACCAGCACCGCAGCCCCGGTCACCAAGGTGCAGTACCCCGTCCCTTTCACGAATCCGCAGAGCTGCAACAGGCTGTCGAGATCTTTCTGAGTTCCTTCGCCCCGCTCTACTTTGTCGACCAGCGTCGCGAGATTGATCGTGCCCATGCGGCAGGGCGGACACTGACCGCAGCTCTCGGTCTTGAAGAAATTGGAAAATTTCAGCGTCTGGGCCACCATGCAGGTCGTATCGTCCACGACGATCACGCCGGCCGAGCCCAGTCCGGTTCCGGCTTTCTTGAGAGAATCGAAATCCATCGGCAGGTCCAGTTGGTCGGGCATGACCATCGAAAACGCCGGGCCGCCTGGAAACACGGCTTTCACCTTTCTCCCGCCCGGCACCCCGCCTCCGCACTCCTCGATCAGTCGCCGAATCGTCGTCCCCATCGGCATCTCGTACACGCCCGGCCGGTTGACAGCCCCGCTGAGCGAGAACAACATCGTGCCCGGACACTTCTCCGTACCCACCTGGGTGAACCAGTCGGCGCCGTTTCGGAGGATGCGCGGAATATTGCAGAGCGTCTCGACGTTGTTCACCAGCGTCGGCTTGCCGTAGAGCCCAAAGTCGGTCGGATAAAACGGCGGCTTCTGGCGAGGCATCGCCGGCCGGCCCTGCATCGACTCCAACATGGCCGTTTCTTCTCCCGCAACGTAACTCCCATGACCGGCAAACAGCTCGATCTCGATGTCGACGCCCTTGCCGAAGATGTTCTTGCCCACAAACCCGCGTTCCCTGGCCTGCGCGATGGCCTTTTTCAGGTTCTCATGCTCCTCCTGATATTCGTGGTTGATATAGATGAACGAAGCCTTGGCGTTGACCGCATACGAAGCGATCAAACATCCCTCGAGCAGTTGATGGGGAGCGTGTTGGAGGAGATACCGGTCCTTGAAGGTCCCGGGCTCATGCTCGCCGGCATTGCAGACGAAGTAGCGTTCCTTGATGCGGTGGTGAAGAACCTTGTCCCACTTGGTGCCGGTCGGGAAACCGGCCCCGCCTCGGCCGCGAAGCCCGGACCGCTTGATCTCTCCGACAATGTCGTCCGGCTGCAGCTCGGTCACACACTTCCGCCAGGCCTCATACCCTCCGACTTTCAGATAAGGGTCGATCTCCCACGGCTTCCCGTTGAGCTGTTGCAGCACTCTCGGTTCCGCAGCCGTCACCAGGTTCCTCCGGAAGAGTCGAACGAGAGGCTCACTATACGGCCCGCTTACCCGGCTCGTCAAGCCAAGGGCTGGCGAATAGGGCTGATTCTCAAGGAGTTAGGGCCAGGGACCTATGTCCGGATGGGCACTTCGGCCGTACACCAGGCGGCGGTTCTACGGATGGCCGTTATCAGAACCGTAACCACCTCACGGTTTGCGGCATGATCCCGCGCAGGCAGCGAATGAGACTTCGAGACCGGACTCGACGCGATTCGGCCGTACCCGCCCGCCGGTCACTCACAGGGATGATCGCGACGGACCTATTTGAAGTGGCTGGCGGCCGCCATGAAGAACAGCATCGGAATCGAGAGCATCACATTGATCCGCGAGGCATAGAGCGCCTTCTTGGCAACCGCCGCCATTTCCGGAGGGGTCGGCTTGCCGGTCTCCGCGGACTCCTTGGTCCACTGGATGATCTTCTTCTGGCACGGCCAGATGATCGCGTGGACGTTGATCATCATGATCAATCCCAGGAGACCGCCGATCCATATCGCCTTGTCGCCGGTGCCCTCAAGGGACGGGTGCAAGTAAAAGATCAACGCCAGCCCCGCCAGCACGGTCACGGTCGCGCCGTGACGGAACCAGTTCAGCGCGGCCGGCATCAACCGCGGAATCACGACCCCTTTTTGGCCGGCGTCCAGCGATTTCAGGAAGCCCGCGTTGATGAAGTTGAAGAAGTACAGAAGCCCGATCCAGGTGATGCCGGCCAGGAAATGAAGCCAGCGGAAGATCTGCTCGAACCAGGCTCCACCGTCCGGCATGCCGACCATCGCCAGCCATATCCCGACCAACGCGATCGTCAGCGCGAATCCTACGGCCATCGTCTGGTAAGGATTTTCGAGGAATGTCATATCGTCCCCACCCTTCGGTTAACTGCTAAGCCGAAGTGTCTACTGCAAGCCGAGCCGGAATGTCAAGCGGCGGAAGGAGCAGGCAATGGTCAACAGTCAAGCGTCAAAGGGCTTACTGCACCGGCCAAGCCTATCCGTTGACCAATGACTACTGACCATTGACGAATGACTATTGACCATTGAGCTCATGCTCAGGTCAGGAGGCGGTCCACGACCCCGCAGAGTTCACGCACGGCGGTCGCGGAAGCGTGCAGCGCCGCGCGTTCTTCGGCGGTCAGCTCGTATTCGACGATGGCTTCGGCTCCGTTTCGTCCGAGCTTGACCGGCACCCCGACCACCACGTTCTGCAGGTCGTATTCGCCTTCACACAGCACGGCGCAGGGCAGGATGCGCTTCTGGTCCTTGAGAATCGCTTCGACCATTTCGACGACGGACGCCGACGGCGCATAATAGGCGCTGCCGGCCTTCAGCAAATTGACGATCTCCGCGCCGCCGTCGCGCGTCCGTCGAATCAACGCTTCCCATCGCTCTTTAGGCAACTGTTCAGTGACCGGGCGTCCCGCCACGGTCGTATACCGCAGCAACGGCACCATCGTGTCGCCGTGCCCGCCCAGGACCATCGCCTGCACGTCCGTCCCGGCGACGCCCAGTTCTTGGGCGATGAACGACCGCAACCGCGCCGAGTCTAACACCCCGGCCATGCCCAGGACGCGGCTTTTGGGAAACCCGCTGACCCGCCGAGCCACATGCACCATCACATCCAGCGGATTGGTGACCATGACCAGAATCGCGTTGGGGGACCGGAACGCAACCTCGCGCACGACCGATTGCACGATCTTGGTGTTGGTCGCCAGCAGTTCGTCGCGGCTCATGCCGGGCTTGCGCGGAACACCCGAGGTGATCACCGCGACGGATGAGCCGGCCGTTTCGTCATACCCGTTGGTGCCGACGACGCGGGAGTTGTAACCGCAGACCGGGCCGGCCTGCGTGATGTCCAGCGCCTTGCCTTGGGGAACGCCTTCGACGATATCCACCAGCACGATGTCATAGCAATTCTTCTCCGCCAGCCGCTGGGCGACCGTCCCCCCGACGTTCCCCGCCCCGACCACCGTCACTTTCGTTCGAGCCATGTGCACTCCCCGTTAATCGTTAAACGTTATTCGTGAACGCAAGAGACCCGGTTTTCCTCGATGAACGGTTCACGGTTGACGGTTAACGATTAACGTTTTAATGTTCCTCATGCCCCGTCCATCCCCCGACTTTGAAATTGATCGTACAAACGAAATTTTCTCCGTCGTAGAAGTTCACCTTGATCTTTTTCTTGCCGTACATCTTGGCCAGAAACTCTTCCGGGTGATCGATCAGTTCCTGATACGCGCCGGGTGCGTACTCGCCCAATTCGACAAAGCTGACGATCATGCCGGTTTTGACTTCCTGCAGAATTTTCACCGAGCACCGAGGATAAATTTCCCAGAACTTCGCGTCGATTTCTTCGCGGGTCGGCTCCCGCCGTTCCTCGCCGGGCTTGACGTCCCGGTTCGCAAACTTGGCCTGCCGCCGCACATAGGGGTACTGGTGGCCGGTAAACAGTTTGTAGAGCCAGCCGGGGACAGTGGGTTTTTCCGAGTGGTCTGGCATTTTGTGACCCGAACTCAACTGCTCGGCAAGCGGTGCGAGGCGAGGAGCACGGGATATGCAGAAGGCGCTTCGGATCGACACCTCTCGCCTCTTGCCTAATCCCGCTACGCAGTCAAGCGCCGATAGATCATCGGCAGCCGTTCCGGCAGCGTTTCGATACGGTCGATGACCAGAAACCGCACGTCGCCGTACAGCCGGCGCACGTAGGCGTCGGCTTCTCGATCGACCGTAATACAAAACGGTTCGACCCCGCGGACACGGGCCTCCCGGAGCGCCGCCTTGGTGTCCTCCAGCGAGTAGTCGTCCCGGTACCCGTCGTCCAGCGGTCGGCCGTCGTTGATGAGAACCAGCAGGCGGGTCTTGGCGACTTGCGCCAGCAGCTTCCGCGTGGCATGCCGAATGGCCGCGCCGTCTCGATTCTGATGAAGCGGCATGATCCCGCCCAAACGATGCGCCGCCCGTCCGCCGAGCGGCTCGCCGAATTCCTTGAGAACGAAAAACTCGACCTGAAACCGCCCGCGACCGGAATAACCGTACACGGCATACTGGTCACCCACCGCGTCCAGCGCTTCGCACAAGAGTACGAGGCTCTCTTTCTCCACGTCGATGATGCGCCGGCCGTCCGCGAGCTGCCGACTCGTCGACCCGCTCATGTCGATCAGGAACGCGGCGGCGACCTGCCGCTCCCGCTTTTCGCGCCGCATGTAGACGCGCTCCGACGGCTCCGCGCCCGCGGCCACGTCGGCCATGCGCCGGACCGCCGCATCCAGATCCACCTCGTCCCCATCCGCGCAGCCCGGCACGCGACGCAACCCGGGCGGGCGTAGGCTTTCGAAATAGCGCCGCAGCAGCGTCACGCCCGCCCGATGGGCGGCCAGAGTCTCTTCGATGAAATCGGAGGGACCGTCGGCGGCCTCCCGCTCCACGACCTGACACCAATTCGTCCGGTAGTCCTGAATCGCGGCATCCCACTCGTGATACCGGAACACGCGACCGCCGGCCGCATGAACGCCCGTAGGCTCCCTCTGCTCGTTCTCGGCCAGCAGCCACTCCTCCAGCACTGACGGCCAGACCTGACCGGGCATCAATCCTTCTCCGGTGGATTCCCTGCGCGGCGCTTCCGAGGAGCGGCCCTGTCCCATCGCGTCCGCCGGGCCGGCCGAGCCTGTAATTCCGCTCACTGCCATTTCCGCGTCGCCTTCGGAACCGTCCGAGGAGTCGGCAGATTCCCCGCCTGCCCCGCTTCGATCCGGCACCCGATCCGGATTCATGGCGCCTCGATACGCCCAATTGGTCACCGGCCGATAGGCGCCCGTCATCTCCTCGGACGCCTTCGGTCCCGCACCCTGATCCGGCTGCGGCGCGGAACCTTCACCGGCCTCGCCTTGAGAAGATGTCCCCACCATCTCTTCCAAGAGCTCGTACACTTGGTGCGCTGCCCGCACGACGTCCTCCGCCGTCGCTTCCGGCCTGAGCACGCGTTGGCAAAGCCGCCATGCCCGCTCGACGATCTCCGCCACCGGATCGGGAATCCTGACGGTGCCGGGCTCGGCGGTGGTGAGCAAGAGCAGCGCATCGACGACCAACTCGCGGACCGACAATCCGTGCCGGAGCGAGCGAGTCGTTGCCGCCTCGCGGGCCAGGCGCGCGAGATCGCGGCTGAGTCCCGGATATTCCCGCCGTAGCAAATATTCGACCCGGGCATCCTCCAGAATCACCCACAAGTCCCGGATGACGCCGGGCTGCGGATAGAGATCGAAAAATTGCCCTAGGTTCTGCGGGGCCGGCGCGACAGGCGCGACGGGCTTTTCCGGCACGTCTCGCTCGTCTCGCGAGTCCCGCCCGTCTCGTCGGCGGACTTCCTCGACCAGATCAGCCAGCGCCCGGATATTCAGATTGTAGGTCCCGAACTCCAGATGTCCCGCTTCGTGCGCCGTCATCACGTGATACAGCCGGATGTTCTCCTCTTGCGTCGCGCAACGCCGCTGGATCGCCGGCAAGGCAATGCTGCGCCCATCCGCCTCGACCGTCGCGCGGATCGGCTCCTGGTCGGTCCCGCCGGATTCCGGCAATGCGCGGATCGTCACGTCGGTCCCGCAGAGCGCTTTCGCGAACAACTTCAGCGAGCGGGCCACGGACCGGAGCGGCACCCCGCTCATCGCCTGTTCCGCCGACGCCAGCGCCTTGACCGTCTCCAGAGCGAAGTAGGCCCGCCCTCCTTCCGCACTGTAGTCCAAGGTCTCCATGCCGGCCTTGAACCAGTTCTCAAACTTGATCCCGGCGTTGGAAACATCGCCGATCAGGGTCGCCAGCTCAGGCGCGCGACGCAGATAGGCCAGCGCCGCCTCGGCATCTCGTTCCCCGACCAATGCGCCGTACCGCAAGATCCGCAGCCGCCAATCCGGATCGGGAAGACGCCGCATCAACACCGGAGCCTCCGCCAGAAACGCAATCGCCGCACCGGGCGAGCGGTCGGCGAGCAGCGAACCGAGCGCGACCACGGCCTGCCTGACGGGAGGATCGTCGAGATCGCTGAGGATGGTCGGGCTGGTCCGGAAGAATTCCAGCGTGCCCAGATAGTCGGTCTTGCCGAGGCTGTTCTGCGCGATCAGTTTCATCCCGAAAGCGACCCACGCCCGGAGATCGTCGGGCCTGAGAACCCGGGCGACTTGCGGGCTCTGCCGCATACACTCGATCCCCACGACGTAATCCACGCGGGCCAACTCGGCGCCGATCTCGCCCCAGGCGCGCAACTGATCAGCCGGCAATATTCTCGTCAGCTCCGGCGCGACCCTGATGAATTCCAGCGCCACGTTCGGATCCTGTTCGGCCGATTCCAACGCGACCTCGAGCACATGCGCGCGCGCCGAGTCCGGTTCAACGGCGCGGAGCAGCAGGGGGCTTTCCTTGAAGTACCTCATTGCCGCCGCGCCGGAGGACCCGGCTATGGCGATCCCGAGATCCAGCCACGGTACGGCATGATCGAGACAGCCGCGGCGCAGCAACTCCGGAAACGCCTCGATCGCGGACCGCGCGACCTTGGGCGAGACCTCCTCCAGTTCATCGAGCAAGACCAACGCGGCTTGCACCGAATCGGAACGCCCGGCGGTCTTCGCCAGGGCCTCGACCAGCTCGACGGCGGTCGCCCGGCCGAGTTGATCGGTCAATCGCTCGGTCAATTGTTCGTTCGGTGCCATCTCAGTAACCAGCCTTTGCAGGCACGAGCGGAAGAGTTTGATGGGCCCGCCTCCGCCGCCTCTTGCCTATCGCCACTCGCCTTCCTACGGAAGTGACGGATTGTAAAGGAGGCCCTTCCGCTTGTAAACTACGCGCTCGCGTGCTGGCGCGAGGCGAGGGGCTAAAGGCGCCGGGCCACGAGAAAAGATTGCCGGCCTACCGGCCATTGCCTGTTGCCTATAGCCTAAGGAGACCCATGGGAGATCCGACCCAGGAAAGTCTGGACAAGATGTGGAAGTTCGTGCGGGGGTTCGCGGAAAAGAGCGGAACGAGGTTTCATCCCAATCCCGCCGTGACCGAAGCGGTCGTCAAGGGCCTCGCCGCGCACGTGGATGAACTGGGAAAGCCGCTCTGCCCATGCAATTTCTACCAGGACAAGCAAGCGGAGGCCAAGCTGCGGCGATGGATCTGCGCCTGCGATGAGATGCAGATCTACAAGTACTGCCACTGTCTCCTGTTCGTGCGGGAGGACGGCATGCCGATCACCGAGTACCTCCCGGAGGACCACGAAGGCCGACAGGTCTACGGTCTGATCGGCGACCCGACTCCGGACAAAGGTCGTGCGCTTCGTCATAAGGCACAAACGCAGAGCGAGCCCGGTCGGGTCCAGATGTCCGCCGCCACCGAGCCTGGGCCGAACCCTTGATCAACGTCCCGCCCCTTCGCCGCGGCGGGGAGGACCCTCAGCGTGCTCCGGCTCCGAATCACGCCGCGCCTCCTCCTTGCCGGTTTCATGCTGTACGGGCTCGCCATGGCCGCCGTCGATCCCAAGAGTCTTCCCGTCGTCAGCGATCTCGCCAAGCGATTGAAAGCCCACGTTGACTATCTGGCCGGCCCCGAGCTCGCGGGGCGAAAACCGGGCACCCTCGGCCATCGGAAGGCGGCCGTCTACATCGAGGCCCGGTTCCGGGAAGCAGGGCTCGTCCCCTTGGCGTCTTTACACGGATACCGGCAACCGGTCTCGACGACGTTGGGAGACAACCTCCTCGGCGTTCACCCTTCGACGCCGCACCATCCGGCGCCTCGGTGGATTCTCATCGGGGCACACTACGACCACTTGGGCGGCCGATACCTGGGCGCCGACGACAACGCGGCTGCGGTGGCGATCCTGATCGAAACCGCCCGGACTCTGCCGTCTCTCCGGGCACACCAGGTGCTGTTCGCCGCGTTCAATACGGAGGAGCCCCCTTATATCCGCACGTCTCTCATGGGATCGCAACACTTCGTCGGCCATCTCCCACCCGAGATCGGCGTCCTCTCCAACGTGCAAGCCGCAATTATCATGGACCTCATGGGCGGAGCGCACTGGGCGCCGTTGCAGGAGACGGTCTTCGCGGCGGGAGCGGAAAAGAGCCCGGCGCTCTACCGGCGGCTCAAAGAAGCCGCCGGTCGTGAAACGTTCAACGTGAAGCGTGAAGCGTCCCCGCTTCACCCCGGCCTCTCGCCTCTTACCGTTCTTCCCGTCGGCCTGCACCTGGTCGAGGAGATCCCGCTGCTGGGTCAAGTCGCCTTCAGCGACTATGACGCCTTCCGGAACGCCGGAGTCCCGTTCGTGTTTCTCTCGGCGGGCCGTACGCCGCGTTATCACCAGCCGTCCGACCTGCCCGACACGCTCCACTATGAGCGCATGGCCGCGACGGTCGGTTGGCTGCAGGCCTTTCTTCAAATGATCGATCAGGACCGAGAGCCATATGGATTCGACGCCGATCGGCTGGTCTTCGCCGACGAAGTGGCGAGCTTGCGTCCGCTCATCTTGCTGGCCGCGGACGAGCAGAGCAAGATTCCCGGCACGTCCGCCCTCTCGCTCTGGAAATTGAAGCGGGACGTGGAATGGTTGGAGCGGGTGAACCCCGACAAACCGTCCGAGGACGACATCACGCGGCTGGAACGGGTCTCCATCCGCCTCCAATGTCTTCTGGCCGACTTTCCCGGCTGCTTTTTGTTGTGAGCGCACGCGGCTGAAAGGTTTCGGTGGTTCGCGCGACGGGCGCGACCCGCGAATTCCGCCCGCTCGCGCGACGCTTGCTACTCCCATCCGACGACCTCGTACCCTTTTTCCTTGAGGCACCGATCGACAAAGCGGCGATAAGTCTGATTCGGCTCACCGTCGTCCGTGAACGCGTGCCACAACCCGGTGAGGAGACCCCACACCGCGCCGCTGGCCGCGCCGATGGCGGACCCGCTTCCTGCCGCGCCGACCACCGCGCCCCCCACCGCCCCGCCGGCGGCGCCGATCCCGGCGCCGACCGCCGTGCTGCCTGCCACCTCTCCGGCTTGACCGGCCCCCGGCTCGGCCCCCGCAGCCTCCGCCGACTTCTTGCACTCATCGATGTCCCGTTCAGCCGCCTCCCGGCCGACGGTTTTGAAATGGGAATCGGGATAAAGGATCGGTTGAGAGCCGGAGCAACCGGCAAGGCCGACGACTGCGGAAACCGCCAACAGACTCAAGTGTTGGGCGAGGAAAAATCCGATGTGGCGGGCGGGTCCGCTCATGTTCGCACGTTCTAAAGCCCGAACGCTTGGCGGACTTTCACCGCGCTGACACCTTTCAACACAATCCGCTTACGCCGTCCGGCCGCCCCGGAACCGATTTCGACGGCGCTCAACGGGAGGCCGAACGCCCCGGCGAGAAACCGGCACACTTCTTCATTGGCCGCGCCCTCGGCCGGCGGCGCGGCGACTCGGAACTTCAGGGCATCCCCGTGAAGCCCGACGTACTCGGTCCGAGACGCTTTGGGCTGTACGTGTACCAGAAGAATCGCCCCTGCAGGGCTATCCTTCACGATCGCGGGAGAACTCACGGGAATAGCAGCGTCGCTCCCTCTCGCCGCTCGCCTCTAACCTCGCGTTCTTTCAGAAGATCGCCTTCACCACTTCCTGAATGCTCCGCTGCATATCCGGATCGTCGGTGATCGGGCGAATCACGGCCGCGTCGCAGGCCTGCTCGGGCGGTACGCCTTGCCGGATCAGCGTCCCCGCGTAGATGAGGAGCCGCGTGCTCACGCCTTCTTCCAACCCGTGATTCTTGAGATGGCGGACCTTCGCGCCGAGCGTCACCAGTCGCTCGGCCGTCTCCCTGTTCACACCCGCCTCGTGTTCGATCACCCGGGTTTCGATGTCGCGCGCCGGATAGTCGAACTCGATCGCCATGAACCGCTGCTTCGTGCTTTGCTTCAATTCCTTGAGCACGTTCTGGTAGCCGGGGTTATAGGAGATCACGAGCATGAAGTCGTCGACGGCCTCGACGATCTGGCCTTTTTTCTCGATCGGCAACAATCGACGGTCGTCGCTCAACGGGTGAATGATCACCGTCGTATCCTTGCGCGCCTCGACGATTTCATCCAAGTAGACGATGGCGCCGTGTTTGACGCCGAGCGTGAGCGGGCCGTCCACCCACACCGTCTCCTGTCCTTTTAAGAGGTACCGCCCGACCAAGTCGGAGGCGGTGAGGTCCTCGTGACAGGCGACGGTGATGAGCGGGCGGTTCAAGCGATACGCCATGTGCTGGACGAAGCGCGTCTTGCCGCAACCGGTCGGGCCTTTGAGCATGACCGGCATCCGGTTCCGCGCCGCAATCGTAAACAGCCCGATCTCCCCGCGCACCTCCGCGTAGAACGGCTCCTCCCGCACCCGATATCGATCGATGTCCAACTCCTGGCCTTTGTGCATGGTTCGATCCGCGTTTCCTGAACGCCTGCGTCGTTTCTCGCCTCACCGGCCGTCGTCTGAGAGCGAAGAGCGCAGCGCTGCCATGAAAATAGGCGCGGGGCTAGCGGCCCGAGGCTAGAGGCCGGAGTCCCCCCCCTCGCCCCGAGCCCTTCGCCTCTCGCCCAACCGTGATGTTCATCCTGCAGGGTGGCCGCCTTGCGGTCATAACGACTATTTGCCGGCGGCCGCTCTTCGCTATCCAACCTGGCGCCACCATAAGCGGAACACGGGGGGAAGATCAAGCTTACAGCTTGATCACTTATGAATGTTGAATGATGAATTATGAATTGTGGAGCTTATGCGACGGAAGGGCCTTGCCTTGTCAATAATTCAGCATTCAACATTCCTCATTCATACTCCCACATTCCTAATTCCACATTACTTCGCGGCGCCATCGAGCACTTCGCGCACCTTCTGCGCGAGGGCGTTCGGAGTGAAGGGCTTCTGCAGGAAGGCCGCGTGAGCGGCCACCCCGGTTTGCGAGAAGATCGGATGGTCCGGGTAGCCGGACATGTACAACACCTTCAGCCCGGGACGGACGGCGGCGAGGTGTTCGGCGACCTCCGGCCCGCTCATCTGCGGCATGACCACGTCCGTCAGCAACAGATGGATCGGCCCCATGTGCTTGGCGCCGGTCAGAAGCGCCTCGATGCCGTGCCGGGCTTCCAGCACGGTGTAGCCGTGCAGCTTCAACGTATTGTGCACCAGCCCCCTCACGCCTGGCTCGTCTTCCACCAACAAGACCGTTTCCTTGCCGCGGGACTCGCCGGCCGCTCCGGCGCCCGCCTCCGTCGCGTCTGCGGTCTCGTCGACGCGCGGGAAAAAGATTCTGAACGTGGCCCCATGCCCCGGTCTGCTCTCCACGGAGATATGAGCGCCGCACTGCTTGACGATCCCGTAGACGGTCGAGAGTCCGAGTCCCGTTCCCTTGCCTTGCTCTTTTGTGGTGAAGAAAGGCTCGAACAGATGCGATTGCGTCTCCTCATCCATGCCGCAACCGGTGTCCTTGACCGCCAGCATCACGTACGAACCGGGATCGACCGATTGGGAATCCCTTCCGGGCTGGTCGGCGATCTGGACGCTGCGGGTTTCAATGGTCAGGGTTCCGCCGGTCGGCATCGCGTCGTGCGCGTTGACCGCCAGGTTCATAATGACCTGCTCGATCTGTCCGGGATCGGCCTTGACCATGCCGACGTTCGGATCGAGCACCGTGCAGAGCTGGATGAGGTCCTCGCCGATCAGCCGTCGCAGCATGGCTTCCATGCTCGACACGACCACGTTGAGATCCACCAGCTTCGGCGCGACGAACTGGCGCCGGCTGAAGGTGAGCAACTGGGCGGTCAGGCTCGCGGCGCGATCGGCGGCCTTCTTGACTTCCTCGACGTCCTTGCGCAGCGGATCCGTCGGATTCAGGCGGGTCAGAATCAGATCGCTGTAGCCTCGGATGACGGTCAACAGGTTGTTGAAATCATGCGCGACGCCGCCGGCCAGTCGGCCGATCGCCTCCATCTTCTGCGACTGCCGCAATTGGGCTTCCGTTTGTCGAAGGGCCTCTTGCGCGCGGGACCGCTCGACGAACTGGCCGATCTTCAGCCCGATATCGGCCGCCATCTTCAGCAGTTCTTCGTCGGGCTCCCGCACCTGCCGGCTGTAGAGTTCGATGACGGCCTCGACGTCGCCGCCGACGTGAACGGGGAAACCGAACGCGCCGTGCAGACCGACGGTGCGGGCCGACACGGCGCGGGGAAAGTTGGCGTCGGCCAGTACGTCCGCGATCCATGCCGGGTTGCCGGCGGCCCAGACCCGGCCAGGGAGCCCCACACCACGCCTGAATGTTTGCAGGGCGGTGGCCGTCACGAACTCGTCGGCCCGCAAGGCCGGCGAGACCCAGAGATCGAGACAGCGCAGTTCGTCGGTGGAGCGGTCGACCTGCCACAGTACCCCCAATTCCCATTCCAGGCTTTCGCAGAGCGCCTGCAGGATCTTCGGGGCGGCGCCTGCCAGCGTGTGGCATTCGGACAGCGCGCGCGTCACGGTGTACTGCGAGGCCAGGCGGCTCTCCGCGCGTTTTCGGGCCGCGATGTCGCGCACAAAGGCGCTGAAGATGGTGGCTCCCCCTACGCGCGCCGGCGCGATCGCCAATTCGACCGGGAACTCGTGGCCGTCGCGGTGGCGCGCCATGACCTCCACCCGCTGGTTGAGGAATCGACTTTCTCCCGTGGCAAGGAACTGCTGCATCCTCTGCTCATGCGCCGCCCGATCCCGCTCGGGGAAAATCACGGCGGACAACTGCCGGCCGATGACTTCCTCCCGTGTCCACCCGAAGAGATGCGAGGCCAGCGCGTTCCAATCCGTGATGGCGCCGCCCGCGTCCGTGGTGATCACCGCGTCGAGCGCCGTGTCGACGATCACCTGGTTACGTTCCTGGCTTTGCAACAACGCCGTCTCCGCCGCCCGCGCCCACTCGCTCTCCTGCCGCGCCTGTTCGTATTCGGTCCGCAGGCGGCGGGTCGCCCACAGCAACAACCCCAACATCGGAAACCACACGACCAATCCTGCGCCGCCCAACTTCCACAACAGTCCATGGATCGGTCCCAGGATGCGGTCCCGATCGACGCGCAGCAACACCGTCCACTGCGGTCCCGCTCCATCCTTATCCCCTCGCGTCCGGGCATATCCGGTGACGACCGGGACGTGTCGCCGCAGATGCTCCTCTTCGACATACCCCGAGCGGCCGGACTCGCTGAGCCGGGCGGAGGGCAGACCGAGCCGCCGCATGTTGACCCGCCCCTTGTGCGCGAGGTCGGAATCGAGAAAGGCTTCGCCCCGGGCGTTGAGGAACTGATATTCGATCGGACCCCGCCCGCCATTCCCGGCTCGAAAGGCGACCACCGTCTTGGTCGCGACTTCTTCGAGAGCCGCCAATCCGACTCGCGTCGTCACCACGCCGCCAAAGTCCCCGGACGGTCCGAGGATCGGAGCGGAGAAGGCGATCGCCTCGACTCCGCCGACCGATTCATACGGCTCCGCATCGCCCACCACCGGTCCGCGCCGATCCCGGGCGTCGAGGAACCAGTCGCTCCGTCCATGCTCCTGCCCGACCAAGCCGGGTTCCGTCGAAGCCACCAGCCGGCCATGCTCGTCGGCGACGCCCAACCAGAGATACGCGGGGTATTTGGCCTTCATCCAGCGCAGATACCGATCCATGTAGTCCGATCGCCGAGCCTGCTCGCTGAATGCGCGCGCCATCATTTCGACGTCCGCGGACCGCTCAAACAGCAACCGATCCAATTTGTCGGAGATCTCGGAGGCGGCCAGACTCAAACTCTCGCCGGTCGCCGTTACCAGCCGCGCTTCCAGAACATGCAGGGCTATCGCCGCGATCACCAACGCCACCGCCACCATGACGAGAATGAGCGCGGGCAGCCAGGCATAAGGTCTGGATGTCCCGGCGGCATGCGTCGGCGCGGATGTCATCGAACGCTCGCAATCCAGTTGGGGAGCAGTCGATCGGGGTGGTACGCACGCTTGGATCGAGCCAGACCGGAGAGACCGGAATCGTCCATCGTGTTGACGAACTCGTATCCTTGCCGCAGCGCGTGACGGCAAAACTCGCGGAACACCCAGGCCGCCAACCCGGGAACCGTTCGATCGGTCACTTCGGCCCATACGCAGAAGACGGCCGGAGCGAGCCGATAACCGAACGTATAGGCGCGAACGGCGCCGTCGATCCGCGCTACTGCGCCGGTCAAGCCCAAGGCCTCTGGATGGCCCAGCATCTCCCGATGGGCGGACGCCGAATCGGCCAGCATCTGCGTCGCCGTCCAATCACGCTCGGCACGCTGTTTTTGCTTGCTCCAGTCGCGGAACAGCGCCTCGCAGGCCTCTCGATCGTCCGCGCGATAGGGCTCGAAGCTGACGCGCCCCGGATGCTCGCGTTCGAAGCGGTTGCAGGCGGCCCGCTGTGACTTGTAGCGATCACCCGCCAAGCGCGCCAGGTCCGACGTCCGGTAGAGATAATCCGGAGGCTTCGCCCACAGGCGATAACCCCAGGACTCCAGTTGCGGCGCGAGACGCGCCGGCACATTTTCAACGCGTGTCGCCGACGATCCGCCGTTGCGCTCCCGCATGAACTCGAAGGCCGCATCCAACGCCGGCTTGAGGGGGCCTGGGCCGAGCGGCGGCAAGGCGAGAAAGATTCCGTCCGGCGATTCGGCGAACAGGCACAGATGTCCCTCCAGCACGGCCCATCGACAGGGAAGTAAGGCGCGCCAGACAAAGTGATAGGCGAATGAGCACGCAGCCAGGGGGGCGTCGTCTGCCGAGAGTTCCGAGGACGCGAGGGCTTGCTCGACGCGCTGACGGTCCGAAAGGGTCAGAGGGCGAGGGGCAAGAGGCGAGGGGCGAGGGGAAAAGGCGCTCTTAGCCTCCAGCCTCACGCCTCGTGCCTCGTGCCGCTCGCGAAGGCGCGCCGTCAGCCTCGGCAGCGGGCGAAGGATCACGACATCCTCCTGGAAGGGGCCGATCAGGCGAGGATGTCGGGCGAACGTGTCAAGGATGTCCTCGCGTTCGATCAACGACGCGATGCGGCCGGCATAGGCTTCCAACGTAAGGGGTTCCGCCTCACGCTTCACGTTGAACGCTTCACGAACAACTCCCCTTGCCTCTGGCCTCTCGCCTGATAAAAAGGGACACTTCCTATCCCATCCCAACACCACCTCGCGATGGTGCGCATCCCATAGAACGGCCAGGGGATAGATCTGGCAATCCAACGGACGCGCCTCGTAAATCCGGCACTCCGAGGTGGCCGGATCGAAGGCCGGGCAGAGGTAGCCCTCGCCGGCAGGGTTGGGCACGACGTTGACTTGACATCCGTCCTTTGCAGGAAAGTGCGCAGGATCGATCCCTCTCTCGGCGGCCCGGCGGATCTCCTGGTCCGTGAAGTAGGGCCGAAGAGCGCTGTCTGGTTCGGGGAACCGGCAACAGACCTCGCAACTCAAACAAATCCGGCTCGGGACAAACTGGGGAAGGGAAATGATCGGAAGCGAGCGATGCTGGCCCATCACCAAGACCCAAGTGAGTTACGGTCATCATACGACGCGAATCTGATGGCCGCAAGGAACCTGCCGATCTTGTAGGTCCTTCCACAGCGGTCTCAGAGCTCGGTCCGGTTTGCCGCCCTCGCTGCTCTTTCTCGACATCGATGACTTTGAGCTCATCAACGATCGGTTCGGCCACACGGCAGGTGACCAGGTGCTGCGTGAATAGGGGTGGGTCGTCGACAGCCAGCGGCAGGCGGAACGCGGTCGCCGCTGCGGCCGCGCGAGCCACTTCGCCGCCCGATACGGCGGCGAAGCGTTCGCCGTTCTCCTGCCGGACACTCCGCTAGAGGGCGCTGTCTCCTGGCCGAGCGGCTGCGGCATCGCGTCACGACGTTGCAGTTGTTGCCTGAACTGGTGTTGCTGGCCGGCCCCACGTTCACTCTCACCTGCAGCATCGGAGTCGCCTGTTTCCCAATCCACGCCGCCATGCCTTCCGAATTGATTGCCGCCGCTGATTCAGCCGCGTACGCGGCAAAGAACGCGGGCAAGAACTGCGTGCGAGTCTTTTCACATTAGTCCCCTGCTTGGGCGTTGCCGCGCTGATTATTCCATCATATCACCTACGTCGCAGTTCTAAGTCCATGTAGCCCTTCCCAGATGTCCCACGGGATGCGACAGTAGACCACGCCCAGCGTCCACTGTTCTTGAAGGAATCATTCGTTGCGACCTCTGAAGTCGCCGGAATGTCAACCGGTCCTGCTCTACGGGCTGCGCCGATATCACGGCCAGGTCCCGGGTGCCGATCCGGGGGAGGGAGGCGACGGCTTCGGCCTTCTCGCCTTCCAGAGTCGCGTGCTGGCTGTCGCGCCCCGCACATCTCAATGGAAGTCGCCCGCCAGCAGTTCAGGCGCGCTTCACCTCTCTGGTTGTGAGCCTTCCTGGGATATCTCATTCCGCACGTGGGCCATCCTGCAATCTGGTCCGTTCGTGATTCTGGACAGCCTGCTGTCTCGCCCGGAGCTTCTCGCCCACGACAACGGGATCAGATTCGACATGCCGTTGTCCTACCGCGCGCCGTTCTCGACGGCCGTACGGACTTACCGAACCTGCAGGGGCGCGGGGTGCGACTTCGTGGACGGGTCCGGCTTCCCCCGGCGGCAGGAACAAGAATGCCCATCCGAGTCGCGTTCCTTCTGGAGTAGTCCCGCCCGTGTCCCTTCGAGTCCGTCTCAGCCGCTTGAAAGAATGGTTCCGGTTCCCTCAGTGGAAATCGCTCTCTTGTTCGGGCTCTTCCCGAGGCCACGCGCAGTATGAACTTCAAGGAATCAGGGTGCGAGAGAAGGGAGAGAACGCCTCATGTTCGTTTCGCTTTGGAGCCTTGTTCCCTCGCGAGTCGCGATTGACCTCACTCAGCTTGGTGGGATGTTGCGGCGGCCGGCGTGGTCAAGTGCACTTGACATGTCCTCGCTCCTTGTCGCATCCGCGGGGCTGCTCGCCCTTGCAACCGCGGCCTTCGCCTTCCGCTTGGTTCTTCGTGTCAAACGGCAGGCCAGCGAGCGCGTTCAATCCCTGGAGCGGCTCCGGAACGGACTGGAGGAATTGGAGAAAAGGGTGCAGGAGCAGCGTGCGGAATTGGTCGCTGTCAACCAAAAGCTTGCCGAAGAGCGTTCGGAACGGGCGCACATCCAACAGGCGCTTGAGGCGAGCGAGGAGCGCTTCCGGTTAATTTCGGAAGGAACCAATTTCGGCATCTTGGATTGGGATTTGCGCACAAACCAGGTTTCTATTTCTCCCTCCTGCGAACATCTGTTAGGCATCGACGGCCATCGAACGTGCGCCAATTGGCACTCCGAATGGAAGTCTCGTTTGCATCCAGATGACAGTCTCCGAGCGTTGGAGATTCTGGACAGCCACTTAACCGGTCGATCCACCCGCTATGAGGATGAGTTCCGAATCCGGCAAGAGGACGGTTCCTTTCGGTGGATTCAGGCCCGAGGCCTTGCCGCGAGCGACGGATCGGGTTCCCCCTATCGAATCGTTTGCGTGTATGTCGATGTGACGGACCGCCATCACCTCGAGGCCCAGTTCCGCCAATCCCAGAAGATGGAAGCCATCGGCCATCTGGCCGGAGGAATCGCGCACGACTTCAATAATCTCTTAACCGCCATCATCGGGTACAGCGAACTGACCTTGAGCAAGTTGCCTCAGCACGATCCTGTGAGGAAATACGCCGAAGAGATCAGGAAAGCCAGCGTCCGCGGATCTCAACTGACCAAGCAACTCCTGACATTTAGCCGGAAACGGTTGGACCAGCCGGTCATCGTGAACCTGAACCAGGTGGTGGCCAACGCGGAGAATCTCTTTCGACGCCTCATCGGCGAGGATATCGAACTGGCAACAAACCTGGACCCCGCACTGGGCCAGGTAAAAGCCGACCCGGGCCAGATCGAGCAGATGCTCATGAACCTGGTCGTAAACGCACGCGACGCCATGCCGGAAGGCGGGCGGCTGCTGATCGAGACGCTCAATGGTGGTGCCGAAGGGTTCCCCTTGACCGTCCACAGCAGCCCGGTTCCCTCGGTCATCTTGCGGGTGTCCGATACAGGGATCGGCATGGATGAATCGGTCAAGTCCCGCATTTTCGAGCCCTTCTTCACAACAAAGGGGCCAGACAAAGGCACCGGCCTGGGGCTCTCCACGGTGCAGGCCATTGTTCGCCAGCACGGAGGGTCCATCACCGTCGAAAGCGAACCGGGAAAAGGCACTACCTTCACCATTGCGCTGCCTCTCGCAGATCGGGCCGGAAATCCAGCATTTCCGATAGTACCAGTCGACGGACTACGAGGCGGGAGCGAGACCCTGTTGCTGGTGGAAGACGAAGAAACGGTCCGCGAGGTAATCGGAACGACTCTGCGTGCCGAGGGATACCGGGTGCTGGAGGCGCAGGATGCTGCTGAGGCGCTCCATCTCTGCGAACGGAACCCGTCTCCGATTCATCTGCTCCTGACCGACGTCGTGCTACGGGGCATGAACGGACGGCGCCTTGCCGAGCGCCTCGCCGCGCTCAGGCCTGGCCTCAAGGTCCTCTACATGTCTGGTTATCTGGACGACACTGTCCGCACTCGCGGTATCGCAAGCGCCGACGTCGCGTTCCTCTCGAAACCGTTTAACCCCCGGGAACTCATCTGCAAGGTGCGCCAAATCCTGGATGTGGAGCGGGACGTTCCGGCGCGCGTGCTCACACGGACCGGCCTCGCACCTCGAATTCTCGTGATCGACGACGACGAACAGATACGCGAGATGCTCCGAGCCACGCTGGAAGGAGCCAGCTTTACGGTGACAGTCGCCCGCAACGGACGGGAGGGGCTTGCCCTCGCGCAAGACCGAACCTTCGATCTGATTCTCACCGACATGGACATGCCGGAATTGGACGGACTGGAAACGATTCAGCAGTTGAGGCGGGTCGAGCCGCAGCCGAAAATAGTCGCCATCTCTGGAGGCGGACAGATCGATCCGGAGTTCTATTTGGCTCTCGCCCATCATTTGGGCGCCGTGCAAACGCTCGCCAAGCCGTTTTCCCCGAACGCGCTGCTCGCCACAATCCGCGCTGCGCTTGGCCCCTGAATCTCCAGCTCACAGGCGCCGCCGCTCTTGTGCGAGTCAAAGCGCGCATGGTACGATCCCTCCGGTCTTTTCCGGCGCCGGGAAGGCTTGCCGGAATAGTCAGATCGTGTGACCGAGGGAAAGATCGTTGGCGCCAACTCGGAACCTGTCCCATTCCGTCTCCGACATCGCCCATTCTCGCTGCATTGTTATCCGCAACACCTTGATCCGTGAAGGCTTGTACAGCGTCTCGCCAGACAGCGCCGTCCACGACTTTGGCCGAACACCAGCCGTCGCGAACACCTGGCGCATCGCCCCGGAGCCATTTCTTCTTTCCCCCGAGCAAGTCGTCTTCTTTCGATCGCTGGGCGATCACTTGCTCGCGTTTTTGCGCACATTGAACCGGCTGTACCTCGAAAGCGCCCGCGGCACGCAACCGGCCTGGGTGGCCAGATACCTCGACCAGGGCAAGCCGGAGTCCCTGATCGCCTATGGCCGTATGAAGCGGTTTCGCGATGCGTTGCCAGCGGTGATCCGTCCCGACATCATTCCGACTCAGGACGGCATGATCATCACCGAATTGGATTCCGTGCCCGGGGGAATCGGGCTGACCGCGTGCTTGTCCCGGGTGTACGCCGATGTCGATCGGTCCCCCAACCAGCCATCAGCGATCCGCCATCAGCCGTTAGCCCTCAGCGACCAGCGTTGGGAGATCGTCGGCGGGCGAGACGGGATGCTCGACGGGTTCGGGTCGATGCTGCGGGCGCTGCAGGGAGAAACACCCGGTTGGGTCGCGATCGTCGTGTCCGAAGAAGCGCGCGAGTATCGGCCGGAGATGCAGTGGATCGCCGCGCGCCTGCGCGAGCGAGGCTTCGAGATCTCTTGCATCGAGCCCCGTCAGGTGCGGTTCACCGAAGAGGGCCTGCGGCTGGCCGATGAAGCCGGCGGACACCCGATCGCGCTGATCTACCGGTTCTTCGAACTGTTCGACCTCAAGAACATCCCGAAAGTCGAACTCATCATGTACAGCGCGAAGAAACGCCGGGTGATCGTCACGCCGCCGTTCAAGCCTGCGCTGGAGGAGAAACTGGCCTTCGCGCTCCTGCACCATCCGGTGCTCGCCCCGTTCTGGCGGAGGGAACTGGGCGAAGAGACCTTCGCCTCCCTGTCGGCGCTGATGCCGCGCACCTGGATTCTGGACCCGGCGCCCGTGCCGCCGACCGCGGTCATCCCCGGCCTTGCGCTCAACGGTCGGGCGGTGAACGACTGGCGCGAGCTCGCCGCCGCGGGCCAGAAAGATCGGCAGTATGTCGTCAAGCCGTCCGGTTTCTCGGAACTGGCCTGGGGCAGTCGCGGCGTGTTCGTGGGCCACGACCTGCCGCAGTCGGAATGGGCGGCGGCGCTGGATCGCGCGCTCGCCGCGTTCCCGACGACGCCCTATGTCCTGCAGGAATTTCACAAAGGGCGGCTGTTCGAGTCGTCGTATCTCGATCCCGCCACGGACGACGTTGTCCCCGTGTCGGGACGCGTGCGGTTGTCGCCGTATTATTTCGTCACCGGCGAGGAGGCGGAACTGGCCGGCATCCTGGCGACCGTGTGCCCACCCGACAAAAAATTGATCCACGGCATGAGGGACGCGATCATGCTGCCGTGCGCGATGGCGCGCGGGAGCAATTCTGAATGATAAACGAAATTCGACGCCCACAATTCATCATTCATAATTCCTAATTCATAATTATGACCCTATACCACGTTCACTGGTGTCCGGAATGCGCGGTGGTCCGGCGGAAGCTGGACGAGTTGGGCGTGGCCTACGAAGATGTGGTGGTGCCGGATTTTCGGCCGATGCGCAAACAGGTCTACGAAGTCTCCGGCCAATATTATGTGCCGGTTCTCAAAGACGGCGACACGGTCTTGACCGAGACCGGGGACATCCTGGCATATCTGGAGGCCAACTACAGCAAGCAGCGGATAGCCGGTAGCTGACAGCGGATCAGCTCTCGCTCCGATCCGTGCGCGATTCGCTATCGGCTATTTGCTATTTGCTCATGGGGTCATCGATGGAAGACTGGAGAAAGATTCTCGCCGAGAGCGTGGTGAAGCCCAAGGACCTGGCCGAACGGCTCGGCGTCGACGAGAAAGAGATCGAGGCCGTCGTCGGGGAGTATCCGATGCGGATCACGCCGACCGTTATGGCGATGATCAAAGAACCCGGCGATGCGATCTGGAAGCAGGTCGTGCCGGACATCGCCGAGATGGCCGACGCGGACGCGGAGGACGATCCGCTCGAAGAGGATGTGATGAGCCCGGTTCCCCATCTGGTCCACCGCTATCCGGACCGTGCGCTCCTGATGGTCACGAATCAGTGTCCGATCTACTGCCGCTTCTGCACCAGAAAGCGGCTCGTGGGCAAACCGGGATTTCTGAAGAAAGGCGAACTGGACCGGGCGATCGCCTACTTGCGGGAGCACACCGAAGTCCGGGACGTCATCCTCTCCGGGGGCGACCCGCTCCTCCTGCCCGATCACCTGCTGGAGCGCGTGCTGAAAGCCCTCCGCACGATCCCTCATCTGGAGATCATCCGGATCGGCTCGCGGGTGCCGGGGACGCTGCCGCAGCGCATCACGCCCAAGCTCTGCGAGATGATCAAGAAGTACCACCCGATCTACATGAACCTGCATTTCAACCACCCCGACGAACTGACGCCCGAAGTCAAGGCGGCCTGCGGCATGTTGGCCGATGCCGGCGTGCCGCTCGGCGCGCAGACCGTGCTGCTGAAAGGCGTCAACGACGATCCGGAAATCATGAAGCGCCTCGTGCATCAACTCCTCCTGGCCCGCGTCAAGCCGTACTACCTCTACCAGGCCGATCTCACGAAAGGCACGAACCACTTTCGGACAAGCGTGGAGACCGGGCTCCATATCATCCGGGCGCTCCAGGGCCACACGAGCGGAATGGCGGTGCCTCACTTCGTCATCGACGCGCCCGGCGGCGGCGGCAAGATTCCGCTGTTGCCGGCCGACTACCTGGTCCATCTAGACGAAGACGGCGCGGTCCTGAAAAACTACGAACGGAAGATGTTTCACTACCCGCAGCCTCCCCTCTCCCCTGAGGAAAGAGGGAGGGGGGAGGGAGTTCGCCGCGAACTGCCGATGGTCGGCGCGCACCCGTCGTTTGCCGCTTGTGGCGACGGGGCCGACGGAGGCCTCGACGACCTGTGAAACGGCCGGCCCGTCTGAACGGCATTCTGCCCTATCAACAGATCAAGCAGTTGATCGCGAGCCGAGCGATCCGATCAGAGACGCCGATCGAGGACCGGCAGATTCAGCCGGCCAGCCTGGACCTGCGGCTGGGACGCAAGGCGTACCGGCTCATCAGCAGTTTCCTGCCGGAGTTGTCCGAGATCACCAGCCGGCTCAACGTCCTGGACTTCTACCAGTCCGATCTCGTGATGTACGAGATGGACCTGACGGGCAGCGCCATTCTCGAAAAGGGTCACGTTTACCTGGTCCCCCTGCTGGAAAGTCTGAAGTTGCCGAAGGACCTCAGAGCCAGGGCCAATCCCAAGAGCACAACCGGCCGGCTGGACGTCTTCACCCGCGTCGTGACCGACCTGACCGCCGGCTTCGACGAGGTCCGCCCGGGGTACCACGGGCCGCTCTATCTGGAGGTCGTGCCGCGTTCCTTCGCCATCAAGGTCAGGACGGGCTATTCCCTCAACCAGATCCGGTTCGTTCGCGGGCAAGCAGCGGTCTCGGATGCGGCGCTGAAAACGCTCCACAAATCCGAGCCGCTGCTCTATCACAACCAGCCGACCGGCAAACCTGTCGCCGGCCGCGACCTGCGGACCGATCGGGGCCTCTTCCTCCGCATCGATCTGAAGGGCGCGGACCGCGGCGAAGACGCGATCATCGGCTACCGAGCCAAGAAAAACAGCCACGTCATCGACTTGTCCAGGATCGGCTACTACGCCGCGCTCGACTTTTGGGAGCCGATCCATAGGCACCGGCAGGACAGTCTATTGCTCGAACCGGAAGAGTTCTACATCCTGGCGTCCAAAGAACGGATCCGGGTTCCGCCCGGCTACGCGGCGGAGATGGTGGCCTATGAAGCCGCCTGCGGCGAACTCCGCACCCATTACGCCGGGTTCTTCGATCCGGGATTCGGGTATGGCCGGGGTGAATTGCACGGGACCCAGGTGGTATTGGAAGTGCGCCCGCACGATGTGCCCTTCCTGATCCACGATGGACAAACCTTCTTCAAGGTTGTATATGACAGGATGCTGGAGACCCCGGCGCAGGTCTATGGGTCGGCCCTTGGCTCGTCGTACCAGCGACAAGGCCTCACGTTGAGCAAGCACTTCAAATCTTGAAGGCGGCGTCCATGACCTCCGAGCACCGCCCCGACGAGCGTCCCTCCACGACTCCGACTCAGCCGCGGCGCGATCCCGAGAAGGAATCCGAGGGCGAGCATCCGACCCACGTGGCCGGTATGATGACCGGCACCGTCCTCATGTTCATCGGGTTCCTGAACGTGTTCCTCTCCATCAGCGGAGGGTTCGAGATCAACGTCGTGCCGATGATCATCTACTTCGGCGGCCTCGCCATCTGGGCCGGCTCCGTCATCGAGAATCCGACGTTCCGCTACAGCATCGTGACCGCGGCTGTCGCGGTCGGCTTGGCGTTCCTCCACTATGGCGAAGTGCTGTTTTGGCACAAGCAGGTCGTCTTTTGGTCCACCGTCGCCATCGTCACCTTCTTCATGTTCAAGACCGCTCCGCCGGATAAGCGGTGACACGGGTCAACGGTCATTGGTCAAGGGGTCAATGGCGACGGATGCCGGAGGAGCCACGTTGATCACCGTTGACGATTGACCATTGACCTCCCGGCCTCCAGCCAGGCAGCCGATGACGATCGCCGTCGTCATTCCGACCTTGAACGAAGAACAGGCGCTTCCCCGCACGCTCTCCCACACCATCGGACTCGGGTTTGACGAAATCATCGTGGTCGACGGCGGCAGCGGCGACCGCACGCGGGAGATCGCCAATCAGTTCGAAGTTCGAAGTTCGAAGTTTCAGGTCGCAACGTCGAACCTCGAATCTCGAACGCAGGTCCTGCTGTTGACCTCGCCTCCGGGTCGCGCGCGGCAGATGAACCGCGGAGCGGCGGAAGCAAAAAGCGACGTCCTGCTGTTCCTGCACGCCGACACCCTGTTGCCGCGCGAAGCCAAAGACGCGATCCTCGACGCGCTGCGCGACCCGGCCTGCATCGGCGGCCGGTTCGACGTCCGGTTCGACCGCGACTCGCGCCTCGGTCGCGCCATCGGCACAATGATGAATCTGCGGTCCCGTCTCACCGGCATTGCGACGGGCGATCAGGCGATCTTCGTCCGCAGGACGGTCTTCGATCGGTTGGGCGGGTATGCGGACATTCCGCTCATGGAGGACATCGACTTCACCGACCGGCTCAGGCGCATGGGCCGGGTCGCGGCGTTGTCCGCGACGGTCGTGACGTCCTATCGGCGCTGGGACGCCTGTGGTCCCCTTCGTACGATTCTGCTGATGTGGACGCTGCGGTTGCTCTATTGGCTCGGGGTCAACCCTCATCGCCTCAAGGATTTCTATGTCGCGGTCAGGTAAACCGTCTCGTGACGAGTCACGCGTCACGCGTCACGAGAGAGAAAATTCGCCGCATCCCTCACCCGTCACGCATCACGCGTCACGTGTCACGCGCGCCGACAGCGCCCTGATCATCTTCGCCAAGGCTCCGATTGCGGGCCAGGTCAAGACACGCCTCTGCCCGCCGTTGACGCCCGACGAAGCCGCCAGCCTGCACGGGAGCTTCGTCCTCGACGCCTTGGAGCGCAGCAAGACCGCGATCGCCAAACACCGCCTCCCGCTGGACCGCTCCCTGGCCTGCGCGCCGTCCGCCCGGCACGTCTTCTTTAAGATTCTGGAGGAACGGCACGGAGTGAAGCTGTTGGATCAGGTGGGCGAGGACCTCGGCGCCCGCATGACCCACGCGTGCTCGACGGTGTTTTCATCGGGATACAAGCAGGTGCTGCTCGTCGGGACGGACGTGCCATCGCTTCTATTAGACACCTACCGTGACGCGCTGACGCTGCTTGCAGACCACGATCTGGTGCTGGGGCCGGCCTGCGACGGAGGCTATTATCTGATCGGGTTAAAGCGACCCGCGCCCGAGCTGTTCGCGGATATTCCCTGGTCCACCGATCGGGTGCTCGACCTCACGCGGCAGAAGGCCGATCGGCTCGGATTCAAGACCGGGCTGTTGCCCGCCCAGCGCGACATCGACACGATCGATGACCTGCTGGCTCTGATCGAAGAAGCCGGCATGGGGCGAGAGGTACGAGGCATTACCCCTCGCCCCTCGCCTCTCGCCACGAGCCTGTCGCCTCGCACGAGAGACGCCCTGGAGCTCATTGCGCAACGTCTTCGGTCCCGTCTGCCTCAGTCGCAAGGGAAAGCCGGCACCCGGTCGATGGGGAACCCGCCATGACGCCGTTGCCCTCTCCTTCCGAGCCTCTCGCGACACCCGCCGCGCCGGATCTCCTCGGTTCGCGCCACTGGTCGGTCACCGCCAAACTGCTCCTGCTCCTTGCCCCGGTCTTGATGCTGTTGCTGGTGATCGTCGCCTGGTATCTGCCGGGACGGCAGAAGGTCCGGTTGTTGGAACAGCAGGTCACGACGGCCGGAGAGGCGCTGCTCGCACAGGTACGGACGGAGCGTCACGCCTACCTGACCGGCGTCCTCCCGCGCCTGCTCAAGGCCGGCGCACTGGTCCCGGCCGACTATCACCGGCTGGCCTCCGCGCCGCCGCTCCCCTCCGCACTGATGCAGGATGTCACCGACATGATGGTCCTGACCCCCCAGTCCTACCGCCTCCGACTGATCAGCCCCTGGCCGATCAACAAAGAGCACGCCGCGACCGACCTGTTTCACCAGGAGGGATTCCGGTTCCTGGCCGAGCACGGCGACCGCATCTACAGCCGGCGCGACACCCTGGGCGGCACGGAAGTCATCCGGTTCCTTGCGGCCGACCGGGCCATCCTCCCGAACTGCGTGAGCTGCCACAACAGCCATGAGGCCAGTTCCAAACGCGACTTCCGCCTGAACGGCGTGATCGGCGGGATCGAACTGATCATTCCCATCGATGCGCCGCTGCGGGCGGTGAAGCGCGACCAGTGGATCCTGCTCGGCGCCGGTCTTGGCGCCGGCGTCCTCATCCTCGGCCTCGTGATGTTCGCCACGCGTCACGTGGTGACGACGCCCCTCAAGCACCTGGGCGCCCGCATGCGGGACATCGCCGGGGGCCGAGGCGATGTCCGCGAGCCTTCGCCTCTGACGGAATGGACCGACACCGCCATGGGAGAAGAGGTACGGACCGTCTGGCGCGAGTTCCGGCGCATGCACGAAACTATCAGCATGAACCAACGTGAGCGCGCGCAGGAGCTCCAGCGCCAGGCGGACGCGTTGACGTTGCTGAACCGCCGCTTGATGGAACTCCACGAAAAAACGCAGGTGATTCAGCAGGCCATTTCGGAGGAAGAGGTCTACCGGACACTCAGCCACACCTTGCACCAGGCGCTGCCGCTGCGCCAAATTCTGATTCTCCGGCTGAATCGATCGGAGGCCCATCTGGAACTGGTGTGGTCGTCGCCCAAGCGGGAGGACCTGCGCGTGGATTCGTATCCCGTGTGGGACCGCCCATCGCACTGTCCGGTCATTCGGGCGGGGCGTGAGTACAAGGTCGAGGACGTGACGCAGGGCCTGACCTGTTCCTTCAGTCTCTCGAACGACGGGCCGGGCTCCTATTGGTGCATCCCGCTGGTCATGGGCGGCCACACCATCGGCGTCGTGCATCTAGCCGGTTCGGTCCCACGCTGTTGGACGGACGAGACCCGCCAGTGGGTCGAGGCGCTGGTGAGCGTTGCGGCGCCGATGATCGGACATATCCAACACCTGGAGCGCGCCAAGCGGCGGGCGTTGATCGACGAACTCACCGGCGCCTATAACCGGCGGTTCCTGGAAGAATTTCTGGCCAAAATGATCCTGCCGGACGAACGCCGCAAAGGGCAGATCGTGAGCCTGCTGATGCTGGACCTCGACCATTTCAAGCAGGTGAACGACACCTATGGGCATCAGGTCGGCGACCTGGTGTTGAAGTCCGTCGCGGCTACGCTCAACCGTGCGCTCAAGGAAAGCGACGTATTGGCCCGATACGGCGGCGAGGAATTCACGGTGGTCCTGCCCCAGACGGACACCCAGGGCGCCGCGGCCGTAGCCGAGCGCTTGCGGATCGCGGTCGCCGGTTTGTCGCTCCGCCAACTGGCGCCGGCGGCTCCCGATCACATCACCGTCAGCGTCGGCGTCGCCACCTATCCGACGCACGCGCGTTCGGTGCCGGACTTGATCCGCGCGGCCGACGAGATGCTCTATCAAGCAAAGGCAACAGGACGGAACCGGGTTGTGTGCGCGACGGCCGGACTCCGCGCCGTCCCCGACAAGCCCGGATCACGAAGGGAGGATGTGTCATGAACACCCGCGTCGCACTGATTACCGGAGGCGCGAAGGGCATCGGCCGAGCCATCGCCCTGGACCTGGCCGCCCAACACTGGGCCGTCGCCCTCTGCTACCGGACCAGCGAAGCCGAGGCCGACAAGACCCGCGCCGGCATCGTCGAACGCGGCGGCCAGGCGTTAGCCGTCCGGTGCGATGTGTCGGACCCGACCGCCGCCAAGAACTTCGCCGCCCAGGTCGAGCAGCACTGGGGACGGATCGACGCATTGATCAACTGCGCCGGCCCGTACCATCGCGTGAACCTGTTCGAGGAAACTCCGGCGGGGTGGGAAGAGATGTTCAGCGGCAACCTGCATCCGATCTTTTATCTGGCTCAAGCGGTGGCGCCGGGCATGAAGGCGAGAAAATCCGGCCGCATCATCAATTTCAGCATGGCGAACGCCGACCAGATGGCGGCTCAGCCGGACGTGACGGCGCATTACATCGCGAAGGCGGGCGTCCTCATTCTGACCAGGACCCTGGCCAAGTTACTGGCCCCGCACGGCGTTACCGTCAACGCGATCTCGCCGGGCTTCATCGACTCCGGCAGCGCCCCGCCGGAAGAACTGGCCGGCATGGTCAAGCGCATCCCCGCCGGCTACGTCGGCACTGTCTCCGATACCGTAGCGATCGTGCGATTTCTCTTATCGGACGACGCACGCTACGTGAACGGGGCGAATATTCAGGTGAGCGGAGGCTGGGGAATCTGACGCCGCGTGGGACGCGGCGAATGATGAATGTGGAATTATCCTGAATCCTGCGTCAATTGATGAACAGACCGTTTTCTCAGCCACCGTCTATGCTGTCAGAGCCCGGTACTAGGGGATTGAGTGAAAGCTACTTTTTCAGTCGCTGTCACTCCCATGCCCCGGGGACCTCGAAAGCTGACGATCAGGTTTGGCACGACGACGCTGACGCATTATGGCGGCGTGTATCTCTTGCACCGGTTCTTGTCGCGCATCGGCTTCAAGGACGCGATCGCCCGCCAACTCCGAGTGACGCAGCGGAACAATCGTTACAGCGTCGGCCAAATGCTGCTGGCGTTGCTCTATCCGATGATCCTCGGGCTGGAACGCATCGAGACGACCCAGTTGCTGCGGCAGAACGGCGTGTTCCAGTACCTCACGGGGCTGCACGCCTATCCGAACCCGTCCACGTTGCGGCGATTCTTGCTGCGCATCGCCCCGACAGCCCTGCTCCAACTGCGCGCGGTGCACGATCGCTTCCTGGCGCGCATGATGGCACGACCCAACCGGCCGACGCGGCTGATCTTCGATATCGACTCCACCGTCTTGGTGGTCTATGGCAACCAGGAGCACGCCCGGGTCGGCTACAACCTGATCAAGCGCGGCCGGCCGTCGTACCACCCGCTGCTCTGCTTCGAGGGGCGGACCAAGGACTTCTGGCATGGCGAGTTGCGGCCGGGCGATGCCCATACCGCCAGTGGAACCCGCGACTTGCTGGCGGCGTGCTTCGGGAAGATTCTGGCGGGGGTCCGGTTGGTGATTGTCCGCGCAGACAACGGGTGTTACGCCCACACGCTGGTCGAGTGGCTCGAAGCGCAGCGGGCCCGGTTCGTGATTGTCGCCCGTCTGACGGCCCCGCTCAAACGCAAGCTGGTGCATCTGCGGTATGTGAGCCCCAGCCGTGGCATCGAGGTGGCCGAGTTCCGCTATCAGCCCATTCGGTGGCCGCGGCCCTCTCGCGTTGTCGTCGCCCGCCGACCCCAGTCCGAAGAACCGAGCGAGCAACTGACACTGGTCAAGCTTGGCAAGTATCACGACCAAGTCTTGGTCACGAATCTGCCGTTGCAACCGCTGAACCTCTGGCGCTTCTCCAACGATCGCACCGGGGTGGAGTTGCTCATCAAACAGCTCAAAGGGGATGACGCCCTAGGCAGCATCCCCACCCGCCACTTCATGGCCAACGAGACGTATTTCCATCTGCTTCTGTTAGCCTACAACCTGATGAATTGGTTCAAGCGGCTCTGCCTGCCGCCCGAGTTTCAGAATGCCACGTTGCAGACCCTTCGGCACCACATCCTGTTGATGCCGGCTGTGCGTCGTCGAACGGACAATCGACCCTGCTTGGCCTTACCCGCCAGTGGCGCTCGGGAAACTGCCTGGCAATATGCCCTACACCAGATCGAGAGACTCAAACTCTAAAGGCAGCACTTTTCACGCAGGATGCAGGTTGAATAGCCATACGGTCATATGGCTACACGGCGGGCGAGAGGAGCAATTCATTCCTTTTCGCCGGCCGCCAGGCGGGCGAACTGGCGTTTCATTGCGTTGACTCGGGTGAGGTAGCGGCGGACGTCGTGGTCGCCGCATTGCTGCTTGGGGGTCAACCGGAAGCCGCGCTTGCCATAGGCTTCGCCCGCCCCGGCCCCGCAGAGGTGAATGATCGCCGCCAGATCCTGCTTCTGCTGGAGCGCAGCGGCCTTCCGCCGGTGCGCCGTCGCATTCGCGACAGCGCGGTCCAGCAGGGCCGCGGTCAGCTCGATGGCATGGCTCGGCAGGACGCGGGTGTAAAGGCTGTTGAACCAGCACGATCTCATGTCGTGCCAGGGGCCGTCCTCGACCACCACGTGATTGTGAATGCAGTAGCGCTTCGCCTCGCGAAACGTCGCGTCGGTGATCTGATACATGCCGACCGCGCTCGATGCAGGTTTGTAGACTTCGAAGGGATTTTGCGCCGGCCGCGCCCGCCAGTACGTCCGCGCGACAGGGTTGCCCCCGCCTTCCACCTGGGCGAGCGCGGCCAGCAGCTCCGGCGTGATGACGGCGGTGGAATGTTCGCGGAAGAGCGGCCCGTATTCCCGCCACGTCTCGGCCGGGCTCTTGGTCAGCGCGGCATCCATCGGAAAGAACAGTTCGGTCGGCTTGCGGATCACCTGATACACCCAATTGACGGCCAGGCATGCCACCAGGATAACGGCCGCGCCCACGAGAACTCGGACCGCAATCGGCGCGGCCCGGAACGCCCGCATGACCCGCCGGCACGACCGCGTAACGCGCTTGGCCGCAAGGCGAACCCGGCGTATGCGCCTTCTGAGAGAAACAGCTCTGCCGGCATGCGAACGTGACTTAGCGGCCATGAACTATTATCCCTCAGCTCCACCCACCGGCCAAACAGCGGCTCCCAACGAAGCCCCGCAAACAACAAACGCTCATCATTCATGTCTCGGATGGAACGAACGCACGGCGAAGCCACAACCTCAGATCTTCCTTACTTCACCTCAGCCGGGCTGGACTGCTGGAGCGGGCATCAGAGCCGATTTGTGCTCCGACCGTTGCCGAAGCGAAACGGCCCGCTCCAAGCGGGTGGTGAGGGCGCACGGCGCGATGAATAAAGAGCGCCAAGCCTGTGCGCGCCGCCGAGTCGGTGAGGCGGCCGGTGTCGTGCGAAGTTCCGTTCGACGGATAGTCGGAACGGAACAAGTTCCGCAACCAAGTGGAGCTGAGGCTTACGGCGGACCAAAACGGCTCTGGCCTCAAGCAAAGGCAGTCCAGCCCGGCCTGTCCCTACCGCCATTGCAGCGATGCCGGCAAGGCCGAATAGATGTCGTAGGAGATCGCGAAGCCGTAGGTCGGTCCGTAATCCTGACGATTCAACTGGTCGTTCCAGGTTTCAAACGTGAACCGCCTGATCCGCACCGCGGCGGTCCAGAAGCGCTCTTCCAACGCGTTGCCTTTCAAGTCAGCGAAGAGGCCGGAATCGATGGTCGCGCCGATTTCGATCTCGAAGAACGGAGACCCGTCGGCGCCATCGTAGATGCCCCAACTGATCGACCCCTGAGCTAGGTAGGATTCCGGCGAGACCTGGCGAAAGGCGGCGCCTGAATACAGTCGTCCGTACCGCACCATCCCGGACAGATGAAACCCCTTCAGCCAGCCGAGAACCGGAATTGCCTGTTCCCATGACGTGGGCAGCGCCCACGACCCGATCGGCGCGCGGCGGAACCCGGCGCGCGCGAATCCTTCATGATAGAGGCTGCCGGTCGAGACCCCGGCGCCGGCAAAGAGTCCCTTCCGCCACGCTCCCAGATCGATCCAGCGCGTGAGGGAGCCGTCGATCATGAAATCGGTTTCTTCCCGGAGCCGGCCGATCGGCACCTTAGGAATTCCCCAGACCGTGTCATGAATGAACTCGTTCTGTAGATAACCGGTCGGCTGGTTTCCCGTCGGGCCGGCGCCGACGGTCAGATTGGTGCTCCAGTGCTCCCAGCGCCTCCAGTGTTCGGTCCAACTGATGGAAGCGAAGTTGAACCCCATCGTCTCCCTGATATTGTTGAAGCGTCGCCCTTCGCCGTTAAATTCGGTGAACCGATTGAAATTCCCCGTGAGCGCCAGCGTCGGCGACTGGTCCGGATAGGCCAGCGCGCCCCAATGCACGGCGGGGGCTCCCGTTTCGGCCTGAGCCGCGGCGGCGCTCGCGAGCAGCCCGACTCCCAGCATCAGAAGCCCGAGCCGTCGATCCAAGAGACGCCTTTTCAACACGGGTTCTCCTTCACCGCTTCTCTCAGTGGAAACAGTGCCAAGCAACAGCCGTTCCGCTGCAATGATAACAGCGCAGCGGAACACGCCGTAGAACAATCCTGTTTGATGAAACGCGAACGGTCGGCGCGGGAAGCGCTCAGCCGATGCTGAGCGCGAAGGCTGAGTGCAGAACTGGGAGTGCTGAACGCGCCATGCGGTCTATTCAGACTTCAGCGTTGAGGATTTTAACGGCCGAACGCTTTCTTGAGCAGCGGCTCGACCTCCCCCTTCTTCTCCATGGGATCGAGAATGTCGGTATCGCCGTAGAACTGGCCGTCGATGAAGACCTTGGGGAGCGTCGGCCAATTGGTCATCTTGGTCAAGGCCTCGCGCTTGGCGGGATTCGACAGCACGTCGATGACTTCGTAGGGATAGCCGTACTTGTCGAAAAATTGCATCGTCTCGCGGGTGAACCCGCACATGGGCATCGTCTTCGTCCCTTTGCCATAGATCAGAATCTTGTGGGTTTTGATCTCGCGCTGGATTTCCTCTTCGATCGGGTCGCGCATGTTCACCCTCCATCAATCAGCCGACAGCGTGCAGCCGTCAACGTACCGTGATCAGCTATCAGCCGTCGGCTGTCAGCTATTAGCTATCGGCTACCAGCTATAACTCACGTTTCATCCGTCGTCCGAGCGGTGATCTCCAACGCATGGATCCGGCCGTCCTTCATCGGCGCCGCCAGGGCCTGGTACACCATGCGATGCCGGTCCAGCAGGTTCTTGCCCTTAAAGTGATCCGACACCACCGTGATGACGAGATGGTCCATCGTCCCGGTGCGATCGGTCACCGACACCATCGCATCCGGCATGATCTGCCGAATATAGTTGGTCAGCGCGTCCTGCGTGATCATCGAGCCCGAAGGAACGACGTAAAAATACTCCACTCCCCTCGGCAAACGCAATTCCCCGCTCTGGAAATAGCCAGCAGCCAGTAGCGAACAGCTCTGAAATAGCGAGTAGCGGGTAGCAAATAGCTCTGATCTATGACGAGCTATTCGCTGCTAGCTATTGGCTAGTTTCATGCTGCCGATCGTCCGAAAGGCCCTCAGGACTGTTATCGAATCGTATACGCCGGGGTATCGATTTCGATACGCCTCGCCGCGCACTCCGGAAGACTGCGCGCAGAGAAGGCGATCGTCGCACCCGTTCGAACCTTCTCGAAAATCTTCAGCTTTCCGGCGCGCCCCGGTCATGACCGTCATCAGGCCTGGTGCTGGTACGGATGTTGCGCGTGTCGAGCTGCAACAAGGTCATGACAGGCCGGCGGGAGGTTGGACCATGACGCTCACGATCGTGACGGCGATCGCGCTCATCGCGGTCGGAATGGTGTTGGTTATCCGAAGCATCTGGTCACGGTAGCCACGCGACTACGCCGGCGGATCGGTCGTCACGGTGCCTCGGGCGCGCGTGGGCGATGGTGCTTTTCGCGCGCGCATGGCTGATCTCAACCAGCGGCCCAGGCCAGTGATCCAACGTCTCGCTGTAAGTTGCGGAAAATCTGAATCCATCCGCCCGGATGTGCGACGGCATCGATGTTGCGACGTAAGACGACGACGCTCGAGTCGGGTCGGGCAGCGGCGCAGTGCACCTCAATAGACAAGGAGGATCACATGACGGAGTACAAAACGGATCTTCTTTTCGGTTCCTCAACCGGCAACGGCCGCATCCTCGTGGTCGATGACGAACCGGACATCCGAAAAGTGGTGCGCATGACCTTGCAGAAGGCCGGCTACGACGTGCTCGAAGCGGAGAACGGCGAGAAGGCCATCGAAATCATCAACACGGGCGAAAATCGCGTGATGTTGGACGTCGTGATCTGCGACATCCGCATGCCCAAGATCAACGGCGTGGAAGCCATCGCGTACTTCCGGAGAGAATACCCGCGCGTTCCCCTGATCGTCCTGACCGGCTTCCCCGACACCGACATGGCGACGTCACTGATGAGAGACGGCGTGGTGGACTACCTGGTCAAACCGGTGGAAGGCGACAAACTGAAGGCCGCCGTCGCCCGCGCCATGGAACAGCGGGAGATCGCGCATCTCTGACGAGTCGCTCTCTCCCTGATCCCTCCCCTTCCGGAGGAGAGACGGTTTCTCCTTCGGAAGGCGACGGGGCGGCGCAGGAAGTCCCGGCCTTCGGCACGTCTCCGGGTCGGCGAACAAGCGTGCGCGCGATGGCTCCATCCCACACCACGAAGGTGGCCATATTGGGCGCCGGCAAGGGCGGGACCGCCCTCCTGGATCTGTTGCACCAGGTTCCGGGCATCGTCATCGTCGGGATCACGGACAAAAATCCTCTGGCGCCCGGCCTGCAACGGGCGAGGGACCTGAACATTCCGGTCACCGACGGAGTCCGTGATCTCATCGCGAATCACGGCGTCGGTCTCATCCTGGACGTCACGGGGGACCCCGAGATGGAGCGGTTCGTCCTCGCCCACAAGGGTCCCGGCGCCGAAGTGCTGAGCGGCGCGGTCGCCCGACTGCTCTGGACTCTGATTCAACACCAGACCAAACTGCAGACCGAGCTTTTCCATGCCGAGAAGCTGGCCGGAGTGGGCTCGTTCGCCGCCGGCATCGCGCACGACATCAACAATCCCTTGCAACTGATCCTGGGCCTCGCCGAGAATCTACTCGAAGAACAGGACCCGGCGGTCGTGCGGGAGCATGCGCGGGACATCATCCAGGCCGTCAACCGCACCAGCGCGATCTGCCGCGATCTCACGCGCTACGCAAGGCGATCCGTCGGCGAAGAATCCGCGCGCGTCGATCTGAACGCCAAGCTGGACGAGGCGCTGAAGATCGCCCGCCATGCCGTCGCCTTTCAGGACATCACGGTGGTTCGGCGCTATGCGCCCGAGCCGATCGTGACGGGGAACCCGGACGAGCTGTTGCACGTCTTCGTGAACCTGATCTCCAACGCCGTCCAGGCCATGGAGCGGGGCGGCACGCTCACGCTCCGGACCGGCCGCGAGAACGGAGTCGTGACCGCCAGCGTGTCGGACACCGGCTGCGGCATCCCGCAGGACTTGATCGGGCGGATTTTCGAGCCGTTTTTCACGACGAAGCCGCCGGGGAAAGGCACAGGCTTGGGCCTGTACAATGCGAAGGCCGTCGTGACCAGGTTGCACGGCAAGATCCACGTGGACAGCCGCGTGGGTGCCGGCTCGACGTTCCGCATCGAGCTCCCGCCGGCCGAACCGGTTCCGCCGGAGAACGGACCATGATCCGTGACGGACCGCTCACAGGACGCCGCCTCCGCTGGGGGTTGAAGGGCAAGCTCATCCTCTCCATGCTGTTGGTGGGCGTGGTGCCCCTCTTCGCCGGCCTCCTCATGGCCTTCCTGCAGGGTTCCCGCGAGATCCGCGAAGTCAGCGGCGAAAGCTTCAAGGCCCTCGCCACCGAGACGGCCCGGAAGCTCGATCTCGTCGTCGGCGAGGAGATCGCCCGCACCTCGCGCATCGCGATCGATCCCGTCATTGTGGCCGAATTGGAACGGCGGCGGGACCGGATCGAGTCCCTTTCGGAAGACCAGGCGCGCGCGGCGCTTGAGGCGCAGGCCGCCCGGTGGCGTGCCCGCGACCCGGCTTTGATCAAAGACATCACCGACAACAAGCTCGCGCGACTCCTGCGCCAGCACTACACCGGCTCGAACAGCGATCCCGGCCAACCCTTGCCCGAAGCCGTGCGTTCGGCCACCAAGGCCCTGTTCCTCACGGACAAGATGGGCGCCCTGGTGGCAAGCCTGAACGCGGACGCCCCGTATGCGAACGGCGAGGCCGCGTGGTGGCAGGGCGCCTTCAACAAAGGCGTCGGCACCACCTACATCGAAGACGTCGCGTTTGACGACCGCATCGGGACCTACGTCTTCACCCTGTCGGTGCCGGTGATGGACAGCATCCGCTACGAAGCGATCGGCGTCCTGCACCGCGTCCTGGACGCGAAGGAATTCTTCTCGCCCTCCGTCTCGCCGATCCGGTTCGGCAAGACCGGCCACGTGATGCTGATCGACAGCCGGGGCATCGTGATGAACTGTCCGATCCTACCCACCGGCGTGCGTCTGGCGGACACCGCGCTGATCCCGCTCGTCACGCCGCTTTCGCCCGGCTGGGTGAACGCGCCCAGCGACGGGCACGGCGGCCGGACGTCGTCCATCATCGGCTTCGCGCCGCTGCCGGAAACGAGCCGGGCCACCAACGGCTCCTCCGACACCGCCTGGCATACATTCGTCTGGCAATCCTCGAGCGAGCTGTTCGCGCCCATCCGCCATCTCTTCACCTGGCTTTCCGTATTCGGTCTGGTCGCCGTCGGGCTGCTGATCATGCTGGGCTCTTTCGCCGCCGGCCGGATCGTCACCCCGGTTCGCCAATTACAGGAAGCGGCGCGGTCGATCGGTCGGGGCGAATTGCGCGATCGGCTCACCATCCGGACCGGCGACGAGCTTGAAGATTTGGCCGAAGAGATCAATCGGATGAACGCCCAACTGGAAGCCGCCTTCGCCGGATTGACCACCCAGGTGGAATTGAAAAGCCAGGAAGTCCAGTACCTGCAGAAATCGACGGATCAGATCCTCGACGCCGTGCCGACCCCCATCATCATGGTCGACCAGGCCGAGCAGGTCCAATACATGAATCGAGCCTGTAAGGACGCGTTCACGCTTGCGGAAGACGACGAACCGCGCCCGACCACCCTGTTCGACCTGCTGCGCGTCAACCCGTCCGTGCAACAACGGCTGCGCCAGGAACTCCTGAGCGCCGGCAACGGGTCGTTGCAGAAGACCGGCGCGCCGGACATTGGCCCGTTGGGCGAGGCCCGCGACCCGCTTGCGCCCGCGCTGGCCCATTCGGCGCGAGGCGGGCGGCGCGAACTCCAACTCGGCCGGCACCTCTACCGGTACGAATGGTTCAGTCTGGGCGGCCGTCCCGGCGAGGGCCGGCGGATCGGCCTCGTCCTGCGGGATGCGACCGAAGAGAGCCGCCTTCAGGATCAGCTCATTCAGGCGGAGAAATCCGGCAGCCTCGGCGTGCTCACGGCCGGCATCGGACACGAATTGAACAACCCGTTGTTCGGCATTCTCGGACTCGGCGAGGCCATCCAGGAAGAGACGGACCTGGGCCGGATCAAAGCCTACGCCAGAGACATCGTCGAGCACGGGCGCCGGATGGCCGCCGTCATCCGCGATTTCGCCGGCCAGACGATCCGCGAGGCCAAGGACCAGCGCGTGCCCGTGGACGTGAACGCGCAGCTCGATCAGGCCTGGGCGATCGTGCAGAGCGGGTCCGAGACCCTCGGCGTCGAGACTCAGAAATACTATCAGCCGCACCTGCTCGTCAGCGCCCTGCCCGACGAGCTCCGCCAGGCGTTCGTCAACGTCCTGGCCAACGCCGTCCAGGCCATGCGCGGCAAGGGCTCGCTGGTGCTGCGCACGGAACGCGACGCGTCGGCGATCACCATCATGATCCGCGACACCGGCCCGGGTATCCCGCACGAGCACCTGACCAAGGTCTTCGATCCTTTCTTTACCACCAAACCGCAGGGCGAAGGGTCCGGGCTCGGCCTCACGATCGCGAAGCGCATCGTCGTCAAGTTCGGCGGCGACATCCGCCTGGAAAGCGTGGAAGGGCAGGGCGTCACCTGCTGGATCACCCTTCCCGCCGTCGACGCCCCCTCGCAGAAGGAGGAACGGACGCCATGAACGGGTTCAGGAGAGCGGGCGACGGCTGCGCGCTCGCCGCCGTCGTCGCAGCAGGTCTCGGTGTCGCCGCCGTCGCGTTGCACGCCAAAGACGCCGGCAGCCTTCCGGCCGGCATCCCGCCGGAAAAAGTCGCCGATTACGTCCACTCGGTGATCCAGGCGGATCGCACCATTTACACGACGATGGTCGTCAATCGGATGCAGGAGAAGGGCATCGTGAACGCCGAAGAACATTGGGAGCAGAACAACGCGCTTCCCTTGCCCGCTCAGTTCCTCCAGCATTCCGGCAAGCTGGTCGCCGAAGGCGGCGGCGGAATCCGCTACCGGTTGATCAGCCTGTGGCCGATCTACCAACGGAACGCGCCGGCGACCCCGCTGGAACGCAAGGCGTTGGAAACGGTCAGCGCCCAACCGGACCGCCCGTTCACCGGCATCGTCACGAGCGGCCGCAAACGATATTTTCAGGCCGTGTACGCCGACCGCGCCGTCTCGAAGGTCTGCGTGAGCTGTCACAACAGCCACCCGTTGAGCCCCAAGCGCGACTTCAAGCTGAACGACGTGATGGGCGGCATTGCGATCACGATCCCGCTGGAGTAGTTTCGGAATCGTGAGGCGTGAAACGTCAGGCGTGAGACGCTGTCGCTAACAGAACGTGCGGTCAATGCACGAGCACGTCCGTTGCTCTGCATAACGGCTCACGCCTCACCCCTTACGCCTCACGAATGTTCCAGAGAATGGTATTCCTCGCGGTAGATCTGGAGGGTCGTGATCAGCAGGCCAGCCAGGATCGGGCCGAGAAAGATGCCGATCACGCCGTACAACGCGAGCCCGCCGAGCACGCTGAACATCAAGAGAAAGACCGGAATCTGCGCTCCCTGCCCGATCAACACGGGCTTGAGGATGTTATCCACCATGGTGACGACGCCGGCGCCCCAGGCCAGCATCACCAGCGCCTTCCCGACCGGCCCGACCCAGAAGAGATACAGCGCGACGGGCACCCACACCAACGCCGTTCCCCCGAACGGCAACGGCGCAAGCAGCATCGTCAATGCCGTGAGCACGACCGGAAACGGCACGTTGAGCGCCCAATACGCCGCGCCGGCCAGGAGCCCCTGAGCGACGGCGGTCAGCAACAACCCCTTCACCACCGCCCGAACCGTTTGATCCAACCGCAGGAAGATTTTCTGCTTGTGCGCGGCGTCGAGTGGAATGAGTTCGTACGCGGAAGACAGCCATCGTCTGCCGTCCTTGAAGAAGAAAAACAGGGTGACGACCATGACCAGAAAATCCGCGACGAGAAGGAACACGTTCCGGATGAGGTCACTGACCTCATTCACGAGAAACTCGCTCACCGTCCTCGCGCTGGAGAGGAAGAACGACTCCAGGTTCCCCTGCTTCGTTTCGGCCTGCCTGATCGCCTCCCTGAGCAGGTCCCCTCCGATCGGCAGCCGCGCCAACTGGTCGGGCAGCCGTTCGATGCCGCCGGACACGATCCAGCCCCGCACCGCCTGTTCCGCGCCGCGCGCTTCCTTGACCAGCATCACGCCCAGGAGCAGCAGCGGCACCACGACGAGCGCGATGATGGCCAGCGTCAGCAGCACCGCGGAGAGGGTCTCCCTGCCTCGCATCCAGGATGACAGCCTCGCGTGAATCGGAAAGGTCAGGTGTGCCAGAATGATCGCCCACAGGATGGGAAAGAGGAACGGGCGGAACATCAGCGCGATCTGGTACAGCAACAGCACCAGCACGGCGAAAAAGGCGAGCGAAAAGAGTTGTTGTCGGGTCATGGGGCAATCGTATTGCGGGACGGGCGTGACTGGCGAGACAAGCGCGAGTCGCATTTCGCGCCGGTCGCGCGAGTCCCGCTCGTCCTCACCGGAGCAACGGGTCGCGGCCGAAGGCTCCTAGATAGCAGAACGGTCAGGCCTTGTCACGAACCTTGGGTGCGCAGCGATTTGCGACGAAAGCCGACGCGCGGCAGGCAGTCTGGGATCGGTTGCAGCAGAACGGGGCGGCCCGCTTCCCGTTTCCTCCGCACGGGCGCATTCCCAATTTCGCCGGCGCAAAAGAAGCGGCGCGGCGCCTGTTCGAGCTGGAGCCGTGGAAGACGGCCAAGCGGATCAAGGTGAACCCGGACGCGCCGCAGCGGTACGTCCGCGAAGAAGCGCTTCGCCGGGGGATCGTCGTGTTCGTACCGACGCCGCGCCTGCGGGCCGGCTTCACGCGGCTCGATCCCGCTGAGATCCCGGAAGACAAGATCGCCGAGGCGGCGGCGCTCTCGACCAGCCGGGCATGGGCGGAAGAGGTGCCGCTGACAGACCTGCCCAGGCTGGATGCGATCGTGTGCGGATCGGTCGCCGTCACGCGCGAGGGGCGGCGTTGCGGCAAAGGCGAAGGCTACAGCGACTTGGAATACGCGATCCTCCGCGAACTCGGCCATCCGCCGGTGCCGGTCGCGACCACCGTTCATGACCTGCAGCTCGTCGACGAGTTTCCCCGGAACGAGACCGATCTTCCGCTCTCGGTCATCGTTACCCCGACGCAGACGATTACCGTCACGGACCCGCCGCCTCCGCCCGCAGGCATCGCGTGGGGCCGGTTGACCGAGAACGACTTCGAGGACATGCCGATCCTGGAGGACCTTCGCCGTTTGAAGAGAATCCAGCCGACTCTGTTTTCCACCGGACTGGCGTCGCGCACGCTTTGGGCCGGACGGAGCGGCCGTGGCCGCACGAATGCCGGTCGAAAGAAACGACGATAAGACGGGGGGCGCGCGTCAGAGATCGGACCGCTTCTCGGAGACGGCCGGAGCTTTGCTGCGGTGGGCGGTGAGGTCGTGCACGTTGCCGGAGGCTTGCGGCGACTGGTCGGTCCAGGGACAGGGCCCCATGTCCGAGAGCCCTTGGAAATAGGCGCCCTCCTCGATCGAGAAGATCGGCGCGCGCACTTCGCCGATCAACACGCCCGGCTTCAGCAGTTGCACCTTCTCCGTCGCGTTCACGTTCGCCTTGACCTTGCCGCTGCTCACGAAGGTGCCGGTGTTGACGGTGCCCCGCACGATGCCCTCGTCGCCGACCACCACCGTGCCCTTGGTGTGAATCTCGCCTTCGAGGAGCCCGTCGATCCGCACCGTGCCGTCGACGCGGATTGCGCCTCTCAGCTCCACGCCGCGCGCCAGGAACGTGATGTTTTCTTCGGACGGAGGAGGTCCGTTCTTCTTCCTGATAAGGTCCACCGCCAACGCTCCCCGTGCTTCCGGCTCGCCCCTGACCGGCCGCCGACGGGCCTATCCTAGCACGATTTCTTAGAAGAAGTGATAGGAAATCCCGATCACGAGGGTGTGCGCCTGGTAATCGCTGATCAGTCCGTTTGCAGATCCCGGCCCGTTCGTATCCAGATCGCGGAATCGGAACGTCGCGCGGTCGTACTTGTATTCGCCGAATAACGCGACTTCCTTGCTCACGAACAACCGCGCCCCGCCGAGCAGATGGAAACCCGGAGCCGAATCCGTGTCGCGGGCGAAGGCCTGGGTCGCTTTGGCGAAGTACACGCCCATGCCCAGACCGGCATAGGGCTGGAAGCGTTCGCCCGGGTAGCGACCGATAATGCTGAAGGCCAGGGTCGTCACTCTGGTCAGCGCCCCGACGACTCGGGAATTCGAGGAGACTCCGGCCGCGTTCGTCCGGGTCGCATCCTGCCCTTCGAGATGCGGCGTCGTCGTGTAGAGGTCGGCTTCAAATCCCAGCCACTTGGTCTGTTCCAGGAAATAGCCGACCTTGGCGCCGTAAGTGAACGAGTTGTTGAGATCGAGGTCGGTGAGACGGATATTTCCTCCAACTTCCCTGACTCCGCCCAAATCCTCCGGAATCGTGAACCCCAACTGTCCGCCGACGTACAGCTCGGCCGACGCGGGCGAGGAAGCCGTGACAGGTATGAGCGTCGCCAGCGCGATGAGGAGGACAAGACCGACTCGGTTCGCTTGCATGGGAGACCTCCTTGCGAGACCGATACATAGAAAATAGATGCCACAACGCCGGGGCCCGCCTCCGGTCGCGACGACGGGCCGTACGTACCACGCAGCAAGGTGGATGCCACCCACGTCACCTCCCCATCTTCGCGGGAAAACTCCATGAGCATACGCCGCCTCCGGCCTCGCAGGACAAGAGGTTTCACGGTCCGTCGTAAGACGGATTCTGCGTCGTGAAGGCACGCATCGCGGCGGCGCCACGGCGACGACTGTATGAAATCGCCTCTACACCTGTCAGCTTCGTGACACAGTCCTCGACGGCTTCCTCCGCCCCACCACAATATAATATAGGCGGACACGCGCGCCTCCATGCGGCGCCGGAGCGGTCGGCGAGAAAAATCGCGTGACACCGCCGCTTCGTTTCTGGTATCGTCGCGACTCATTTTGCCTTGCGATCGAGAACCGGGAGGTGGCGCGGTGGCGCGATGGAATCAGGAGACGTTCTGGCAGCGGAGTCTGGGCGTGGTCTTTCCCTGCGTCATGGTATCGATGCTCATGGATCGCGAGCTCACGATCACGTTGCTGGACCTGTGGGAAGATCCCTCGCCATGGCGCATGCTGTTCTTCGTCTCGCTGGCGTTCCTCATCGTCGGGCTGGCCAGGAATACCGCCCGTCTGAGAACGCTGACCGAGCGACAGGCGGCCGAGGTCGGCTCGGCGTCGCGTCCGGCCGATCACACGGACCGAGCGCCCGCGACACACCTGCATCCGGATCACGATCCGAGCCGGGAGCCGGTCCGCTGCGACCGCCCGGTCCGCCCTCATCGGAACGGCCATCTTCGTCCGCGCCACGCTCATCCGGTCGCAACAAGCGACCCGGACGGCCGCCGTTCCTGACCGGAAACTTTCCTTTCCTCCTTCACCGTACTCCGGTGCACCGCTTCCCCGCGCACTCGGGTGGGTCCCCTTTGCTCCGCCCCGTTCTCACGGGGCCTCGGCGCGTCATCTCGGCTGTGCCTCAGCGCCCCGCCTCCCTCTCCGGCTCTTCGACCCCTCGGGCAATGAACACCGTCAGGCATGCCACGAGCCATCCTCAGTTGAGACGCTTCTCCGACCCTCCGCGCCGGCCGCACACACCGTGTGTCTGACCGGCCGCACAGGGACTTTCCTTCACTGTCGGATTGCCGGTTCGGATCAGCGTGATCCTGGCCAACCGGTTCGCCCCGGCTTTCGCCGAGGATCCGTCGCCGGGACCCATTGCTTCCGGAATGCAATGGGTGCCCCGCGCAAGTGGGCGCCGGCCAGGAGGTTTGACGCAAGTCCTTGGGATTCCACCCCTCGAAGGTCTCACACAACGCGTCCGCCGGGTACCCATTGCGCTTCCCGTCGCAACGGGTGGAACGTCACGAATCCTCGTTCTTCATGCGGGCTAGCGTACCGGACGAGAGGGACGTGGATGCATCGGCCGCTCGGGCCGGGGAAGAAGGGGTCGAGTGTCGGACGAAGGAGCACGTCCGCCGCCGAACTCCCGACGGAGTTGTCGGCGCAATTCGCGCCGCTCGTCCGGTGACATGGTGCGCCACTGCTCGCGCAGCGCCCGGCGCCGTTCGGGCGGGAGGGATTGAAACCAACGCTTCGCCTCACGGATCGCTTCCCGCTGCTGCGGCGGCAAGCGCCGGAACCGCTCGAAGCGTTCCCGCCGGCGCTGTTGCTCGTCCGGCGGCAATTGCCGCCATTGCTGGAACCGCAGCCGCGCCTCCTCGCGCTCCGACTGACTCATGTTCATCCATTGCCGCGCGCCGTTCAGCAAACGGTTCTGCCGTTCAGGTGGCAATTGGTCCCATGTCCCGCGGAACCGTTGGAGGATCTGTTGCTCATCGGGCGCCAACCCGTCCCAGGGAACGGCCGTTTCTTCGGATTGCGCCACGGCCGGCAGCGCCAACAAGAGCAGAAGGAGCAAGAATCTCAGGCCGCGTGTCATGGTTCGTTGTTCTCGCCGTGCAACCGAGGCTCGGTCGAGGCGCCGGCCGGCGAGCCCGGCTCGATTCGTTTCTTCCTGCGTCGATCGCGAAATTCCCGTTCCCGCGAGGTGTCCGGCCGGTCTTCCATCAAGAAGGCGGGCAGTTCCTCGTCCTGTTGAAACGGATCCACCCATGTGCCGTCTTCCGTCCGCCAAGAACCGAGAAACTCCAGAAAATCGGCCTCAGGAAGGGAATCAGCCTCCCGAGGTGCTGCGTCGGAGACCTGAACCGCGACCACCAGCAGAATGTTGAAAAAGGCCCCCAACTGCGTTCTCGTTGCGCGTCTCCCTGCGACGTACGGCAAAGAGCACACCTCAGTCGCCGCGCTCCTGCGGCCTTGTTGGTTGACCTTTTTGAACATCCTGACAGGCAGAGCCAGAGCCACTTATCCAGCGGTCGCGGTTTCGGCCAACCAGCCATAAAAGTCCAAGTCTTCAGACAGTTCGAAGTTCTCCCCTGAAGTGACCAACTCCAGATCTTCGAGAGGGGGCAGAGGGTTGGGATTCGGCGCACCCGACCTTCCCATCCATAGCGCAACGGCCAGCACGGCCAGCGACGCCATCGCGAACCCGCCGGCCCATCGTAGAGAGGCGATCGGGAATCGATCGGACGGACCCCCGCCTTCCTCAAGCGCGCGCCGGCGAGCCAGCCGGAGCCGGGAGCACGTATCCGGATGGAGATCCGCGAGACTTCGCTCCAGCACCTGCTTCGCCTGCGCCACGAGCCGGGTGTCCGGCTGCTCGTTCTCGGGCTTCATGGCCAATGGTCACCCAGGTTTTTTCTCAAGCTATGCACGGCGCGGGAATAGTGCGTCTTGACGCTGCCTTCCGAGCAACCCATCGCCGCCGCGGTCTGTTTGACGTCGAGTTCTTCCCACGCCCGCAGGAGAAACGCTTGTTGTTGCCGCAAAGGAAGCTGCCGGATCGCCGTTTCAAGCGCGGCATAGGCCCGCTTCTGCTGGACCTGCTCGTCGAGCGGCCCGGTCGAGCCGTCCGGGATCGCTTCGATCGGATCCTCCTGCGCATCGTCATCGGATGGCCAGAACCAGCGTCGCCACCGCTTGCGCACCTGTGTCCGTCGATACCAATCGCGGATACGGCTCTGCAAGATCCGGTGGAACAGCGGTCCCCATTCCGACGCATCGCGCCTCCTATACCGCTGGACGAGCTTGAACATCGCGTCTTGGACCAGGTCCATCGCCTCGTCCACATCGCCCGTCGCAATCTCCGCGATGCGGAACGCGCGTCGTTCGATCCCAGCCAGAAACTGTTCCAATGCCTGGGTGTGATCCAGAGACGACCCCCTCCCGCCCAGACACTGCAGGCCGGGACGTATCGCGGGGTGGCCGATCATCGATCCCTTCCAGCCACCCCACGCCGTTTTACCGCACCCTCGCCGGACGACCGGCTCCCGGGACACGATCGATGCGCCGATCAAACCGGCGGTCGATCCGGTCCCCGAGACGATCCAGCCGATTCTCGATCCGATCCCCCTTCCGGTCAAGCCGGTTTTCGATCCGATCGCCTCGACGATCCAGCCGGGTTTCCACCCGATTGCCCTTCCGGTCCAACCGCTCGGCTCGTTGCTCGTTCCCCGCTGCTCGGGCCCGTTCCGCCGCCCGATCGAGACGGTCGTTCACGGCATCCCCTCGGCGGTCCAATCGCTCATTGACGGCATCCCCCCGCCGGTCGAGCCGTTCGTTGATCCGATCTCCCCGGCGATCCAGGCGCTCATTGATGCGGTCTCCCAGATCGGTCGCGTCGGCATACGCCAGGTACGGCACCGCCGCTACCGCCGCCACGATCATGACCATTCCCCATCCCTCCGTGCGCATGTTCAGTACCTCCTGTGTAGTCGTGGTGAAGATGAATCGGAAACCTCCTTCTTGCCCAAGAAGAACGCATCACCCGCTGAAGGGTTGACGCACACCGTCAGAAGCGGATGGAGACGCCGCCGGTCAGCCCGTAGTCGGGCGCGCCGTCGGAGAGCCCGACCGTCGTCGAGACGTTGACGCGGAACGCCGAGGCGACGCGATAGTTCGCTCCCACCAAGACATCTCGGGGGTTGGGCAAGCCGGAGATGATCGCGCGCCACTCTTCATACGACACGCTCACAAAGAACGCATCCGTGACGTAGTATCCCAGCCCGAGATCGTAGATCCATTGGTTTCTGAGCGTGACGCCTTCCGGTTGTCCGATCACCGTGAAGCCTGCGTCGGCAAAGACGAGCCAGTCGGGCAAGATTTCTTTCGACATCTCGATCCCACCCCCTTCGTCGAACTCTCCTGTGCCCAACCCGATCTCGTTGTTCGCCGTCGGGAATTTGACTCGCGCGGTGATGGCCACCATGGGTGCCAGCTCGTCTTCTTCCAGAACGTAGTAGCGTCCTTGGAGCACGATATCCCCAAGCCCTTGATTGTTGACGACGGCGGGCAACGTGAAGGTTCTGCTCCGGCCCAAAATGGTGACGGTTCGCCTAGGACAGGTTCCCCCCGTCCGATTGGGCAGACCGTTCACCAGCGTGACTCGGCAGTCGCCCGTGACGCTCACGAAGGGAACCGTCAGCGAGAGATCGCCGTCGGCGAACAACCGTCGGATGGTCATCGGCACGGAGAGGATGCTCGTCGGCGAATCCGTACCGTAGGTTCCCGTCGAATAACCTATGGAGAGACTCGTCATCCAGTCTTGCTCTTCGCCGCGACTCACCGGACAAACAAGCCATTGCGCCGCCGTCAGCACAAAAAGCAGCGCCGGGAGTCCGGCAACGCGCGCCTTCATCATCCGGCTGACTCAACCTTCTTCATCGGCGCTCCCCTCGGTGAACGTACAGGAACCGCTCATCTCGCCCACTCGCCCGTCTACCGATGCCGCGCCCCCTGCCGATCATGCTTTTCCCGAAAGATGTTCTTCGACGCTCGGTCTTGCGCCCCATGGATGCGAGCCCGCTCTCGCTTCGTCACCACACCGTCGGCCTTCGCACGATCTTCCATCCTATTGATCTGCTCCTGCCGCCGCTCCAGTCTCGCCGCTTCCCGCTCCGTCAATTGCCCGCCGGCAATGCCCTGATCAACCCGCCGCTCCTGATTAGCCTGCCGCCGATCGATCCCCGGTGTGTCGCTCTGCGCGAGGACGACGGACGCAACCATGACAATCCCTAGCGCTGCTCCAACAACGATGCCTCCCATGGCTACCTCCAGTGATAGGGTGACCACACCGTCCTTCGTGAGGTTGGGAACGCACAGATGGATGAACGGTTGACGCCCTTGCCTTCTTGGGCTCTTCGGGCAATGGTGTGGGTTGTTCTTCACCCTCTCCCATAATGGGAGAGGGTGAGGGTGGATGACCCGGTCCTGGTGCGGGAGATAGGGATAACCGTTATATTTTCAGGCGGTCCGACCACTACGCTGATCGCATTCAAGCCCTGCCTATTCCCCCTCACCTCAGCCCCCTTTCACCGGGGGAAAGGAGCCAGATAAGGGGAAAGCCGACGGCTGATAGCTGACGGCTGACGGTTATTTTCAGAGCAGGGTTAATAATGCGGGCTAGCGCTCTTTTCCGCTCCGCCTTCGGCCCTCAGAATCCCCGTCATCGCCTCCGCCGGGATCGGCCGGTAGAAGTAATAGCCCTGCAATTCGTCGCACTGCTGGTCGCGCAAGAACGCCGCCTGCGCCTCCGTCTCCACGCCTTCGGCGATCACCGTCAGTTTCAGGCAGCGGGCCAGCGTGATGATCGTCTGCACGATCGCCGCATCGCTTCGGTTCGTCGTGACCTCGCGCACGAAGGATTGATCGATCTTCAACGTGGTGATCGGCAACTGACGCAGATAGCTGAGGGACGAATACTCCACGCCGAAATCGTCGATGGAAATGCGGATCCCCCAGGCGGAGAGCGCGCGCAGCATCGATACGGCGCGCTCCCGGTCCTGGATCAGGACGCTTTCCGTCAGCTCCAGTTCCAGCCCTTCCGGCGCCAGGCCGGTGTCCTTGAGCACCGGCTCGATCAGATCGATCAGGTTATGGTGCTGGCAGAGGCTGCGCGACAAGTTGACCGCCACCCGCAGGTACGGGAATCCGCCGGCGCGCCAGGCGCCGACCTGAACGCAGGCGGTTCGCAAGGCCCACTGGCTCAAGGGGACGATCAGGCCCGATTCCTCGGCCAGCGGGATGAACGTGTCCGGTCCGATCGGTCCGCGCTCGTGGTGGTGCCACCGGACCAGCGCCTCCACCCCGCTGATCAGGCCGGTGCGGGCGTCGACGAAGGGCTGGTAATACAGTTCGAATTCTCCGTGGTCCAACGCATGCCGCAGGTCGGCTTCCAGATTGAGCCGCTCGACCGCGCGGGCGTTCATGTCCGGCGAATAGTACCGGAAGGTGTTTTTCTGCCGCTTGGCCGAGTACATCGCGACATCCGCGTTCTTGATCAGACTCTCCCGGTCGGTCCCGTCGCCCGGATACAGCACGATCCCGATACTCGCTGTCAGCACCAACTCGTGTCCTTTGAGCCGGATCGGCTTGGCGACGGCGTCGAGAATCCGTTGCGCGATCCGCTCCACGTCCCGCGCGGAGTGGATGCCCTCCAGAAGAAACGTGAACTCGTCTCCGCCCAGGCGGGCGACGACGTTGCCATCGCGGTCGGACGCCGACGGCGCGGAGGTGTCGCCGGCGTCCTCGCCGCCGACACGCGCGACGGCGTCGGTTTCGCGCACGCAGCCGGTGAGCCGGTTGGCGACGATCTTCAAGACCGCGTCGCCTTCCACGTGGCCCAGCGTGTCGTTGATCAGCTTGAAGTTGTCGAGGTCCAGGAACAGCACCGCGACCGATTTTTCGATGCGGCGGGCGCGCGCGATCGCCTGCGCAAGCAGTTCCATGAACAGGCGCCGGTTCGGCAGACCGGTGAGAAAATCGTAGTACGCGGCCTCCGTGAGCCGGGCTTCCGCCTGTTTCCGCTCAGTGATGTCGCGGATGATCCCGCTGAAACACGTGTCGCCGCCCGCTTTCCACATCGACAGCGAAAGTTCCAAGGGAAACTCCCGCCCGTTTTTCCGCAAGCCGTTGAGCTCGATCGTCTTTCCGGCGGCCCGGCGCTCTCCGGTCGCGTAAGCCCGTTCGAGCCCCTTCTGATGGGCCTCCCGATACCGCTCCGGCATCAGCATCGTCAACGGACGTCCCATCACTTCGTCTTCGGTATACCCGAAGATGGCCTCGGCGCCCTTGTTCCAGAATTGGATTCGGCCGCGGCCGTCGGCCGAGATGATGGCGTCGGAGGCCGATTGCGCGACCGAGTAGAACCGCTCTTCGCTCGCCCGCAGGGCATCCTCGGCGCGCTTGCGCGCCGTGATGTCCCGGGCGACGCAGACGATGCCGACGGCGCGGCCGGACCGGCCGCGCTTGACGGATGCGGACACGTCGAGGGCCACCGGCTCATCCCGCCCGTCGCGATAGGCGACTTCGTAGTTCATGTTCTGGCCGGTGCGGAGCAGCATCTGGAGACGTTCTGCCGGAAGGAAGTCGGCGCTGATCGCGGCGACGGGCGCGCCCACGATCTGCGCTTCCGTGCGACCGAACAGGCGGCACGCCGCCTGATTGACCACCTGCACCACGCCCTCCTGATCGAGCACTAACAACGGATCCGCCACCGTTCGGATGATCTGATCCGCAGCGAAAGCCGGCGTGAGATCGACGAGTTGGTAGCGCCAGATGGCGCGCTCGACGAAGAGCAGCCAGCCGACGAGCGCCGCATACCCGAAGGGATACAACTCGACGCCGTATTTAGGCAGGTAATCCACCCAGGACAACGAGGCGATGGCGAACGCGATCAGAAACCATTGCACCCGGTTACGGTGAACGCCCGGCTTCGCCTTGCGATATTCGTTCCAGTAGTACCGCAGGCTGATCAGCGACATCAGCGCGAAGAACGCGGTGAATGGTGCGCCGAGCCGGCCGTACTTCGGGTAATAGCCCCACCAGTACCGATCGACGCCGCTGATCAGGTCTTCCGTCCAAAGCGCCGTCGCCGAGAAGCCAGCGGACAGCACCCACCCGGCCCACACGAATCCCTTGCGTCGTTGGTAGAGGCGTAGAACCGAGACGGTAAAGTGATAGACGGCCGAACAGACGAAGGGGATGCCTAGGTAGGCCGTCCGCGCCCACCAGAGCGCGACCGCTTTCTCCTCGGCGCAGTACATCCACGAAAAGGCGAAGAGCCACACCGTAACGGTCAGGGTCATCAAGCAGTACAAGACGCTTTCCCGGGACGCGCGCTCCCGCAGGAGGACCAGCAGACCGAGCGACGCCAGCGCCGTCGAGCTGATGAAGGTCGGGAGCGCATACAGGCTCAGGATGTAGTTGGCGGGATCGAAAATCTCGGCGATCATCAGCCCCGTCCGGAGAGAGCGCCCGGCGAAGAGATCGACGGCGCGCTACTGCCGAAAATACCCGTACTCGCCTGAGAAATCGACGAAAACCAGAAATTTCGACGGGCTACCGGAGGCAGAAAGGAACGGAGGAGGGACCGGAGCCTTAGCCCTCGGCCGACAGCACTTCTCGGATTTTTCTCAGCAGCGCTTCCGGCGCATAGGGTTTCTGGATGAACGCGTCGCTGCGGTTCTGCACGCCGTGCCGCAGGACCGCGTCATCCGTGTAGCCGGACATGAAGAGGACTCGGATTTCCGGCCGCTTGGCGACGACCATCTGCGCCAGTTGCCGCCCGTTCATCTCCGGCATCACCACGTCGGTCAACAACAGATGGATCGGCCGGTGGTACGCCTCGCAGCGGGCCAAGGCTTCGGCGCCCGACGCGGCTTCGAGCACTTGATACCCACGGCCCGCCAACAACTCCTTCAGAAACTGGCGGACGAAGGGCTCATCCTCCACCACCAGGATCGTCTCGGATCCGGTGAGGACCTCGGCCGGGCCGTCGAGCGCCCGCACGTCCGCGACCGGCGACTGCGCGCGCGGAAACCGGATGGTGAAGGTTGTGCCCTGGCCCGGCGTACTGTCCGCGGTGATCGTGCCGCCGCTCTGCTGCACGATCCCATACACCGTGGCAAGTCCCAAGCCGGTGCCCCTTCCCAACTCTTTTGTCGTGAAGAACGGTTCGAAGATGCGGGCCAAGGTCCCGGCGTCCATGCCGGACCCGGTGTCGTGGACCGTGAGCTGGACGGCGCCGATGCTTCCGCCGTCCGGCCCGTCGCCTTTCGGCCGTTCTTCCCGGGCGTTCGCCGTCTCGATCGTGAGGACGCCGCCCTGAGGCATCGCGTCCCGCGCGTTCACCGCCAGGTTCAGCACCACCTGTTCCAGTTGTCCAGGATCAGCCGTGACCGGCCACAACCCAGGCTCCAGTCGGGCGACCAACCGGATGTCTTCTCCGATCACCCGTCGCAGCATGCCCATCAGATCCGTAAGCAGCGCATTGAGGTCCACTGTTTTCGGTTGAATGACCTGTCGCCGGCTGAACGCCAGCAACTGCTGCGTCAGCGACGCCGCCCGCTCCGCCGCCTTGAGAATCTCCTCCGCCTGGTGCCGCTTCCGATCGTTCTCCGGCAAGTCCGTGACCAGCAGCTCGCTGTAGCCACGGATCGCGGTCAGCATGTTGTTGAAGTCGTGCGCCACCCCGCCCGCCAACCGTCCGATCGCCTCCATTTTCGTCGCCTGCCGCAATTGCTCTTCCAATTGCTTCCGCTCCGTGACGTTTCCCAAGACCGCCATAATGCCGTAAATCTTCCCCCTTGAATCCCGCAAGGGCGCGGCGGACAGGTTCACCTGGATCAGCGTGCCGTCTTTTCTCCGCCGTTCCAACTCCAATTGGAACAGCGATTCGCCGCGCAGCACCCGCTCGAGCAGAGTCCGGAATTCCTCCCGCTTGTCGTCTGGCACAAAGGGGACCAGGCGGCCGACGACTTCGGCTTCGCTCCAGCCGAAGATGCGCTCCGCGGCCGGATTCCACATGGTCACGATTCCACCGGGATCGATAGCGATGACGGCCACCGGCGAGGCCTGCACAATCGCCTGGAGCCGATCCGTGAGTTCTCGGAGTTCCTCCTCCGCTTCCTTGCGATCGGTGATATCGGTGGAAATGCCGCAGACGCCGAACGGCCGGCCGGATGAGTCCAGCAGAGGGAACTTCACCGACAGGTAGGTATGGAGCTGCCCCTCCTGGACGGCGGTTTCCTCGTATTCGATCGCCTTGAGGGTCGAGAGCACTTCGCGGTCGTGCGCCCGATAGACCTCGACCTGCCGGCCGGGAAACAACTCGTCGTCGCTCCTGCCGACCGTTTCTTCGTGCGTCCGGCCGAATACCTGCTCATGACGGCGGTTGACGAAGAGATACCGGCCGTTCAGATCCTTCGCGTAGACGACGGCCGGCGTATGATCCAGCATCGCCCGCAGCAGCTTCTTGGTCGCGCGCAGTTCCTCTTCGACCGACTTCCGATCCGTGATATCGGTGATCGCGCCGGCCATGCGGACCGGCCAGCCCGCTTCGTTCCACACCGCTTGGCCGCGCGACCGAAACCACCGGTACGTGCCGCTCTTCGTCCGCAGGCGATATTCGATGTCGTACGGTTTGCGGCGTTCCAGATGCGCGCGGAGGGCCAAGGTGACCCGGTCCACATCGTCGGGATGCAACAGGGTGACAAACGACTCGAAGGTGCTCCGTAGCTCGGACTCGTGATAGCCCACCAACTCCCTGAACCGTGGCGACCAGTATTCGGTGTTCGTCAGGATGTCGCGGTCCCACAGGCCGTCGGAGGTGCCGCGCACCGCCAACGCGTACCGTTCCTCGCTCGCCCGCAGCGTTTCCTCGGCCCGTTTCCGCTCACTGATATCGTGCATGATCGTCGAGAGATATTCGAGCCGGCCCTGGCGATCCTTGTGCGCGATGATCACTTGCGACACGGGGATCTCGGTTCCGTCCGGACGTCGCAGCGCCGTCTCCCCGCGCCAGATTCCGTCGCGCATCGCCGCCGGAACGCCTTCTTCGAGGACGAGCCTGGCCGCCCAAGCCGGGTGAAAGTCGGGGATGACCGTCTTCGTGATATCCTCGTCATCGCTGATCCCGCACATTCTTCGACCGGCCGCATTCACGTACAGTGCTCGTCCTTCCAGGTCGGCTGTGCCGACGAAGTCCGACGTAGCTTCGAGGATGGCGGCCAGACGCCGTTGCTCCTGCTCCGCTTGCCGGCGAGCCGAAATGTCGATGATAGATGCGAGGACCTGGCGGCCTGTGGAGGTCTCCAGCGGGGCCAGCCCGATCTCGACGGGGAAAACGGTCCCGTCTTTCCGAAGACCTGACAGCTCGCGCCCAGGACTCATCAGCCGCGTGGACGGTGCGGCGAAGTACTCAGCGCGAAAGTCGGCATGCGTTCCGCGGGCATCAACGGGCACCAGCATGTCGATCGGCCGCCCGACCAGCTCGGTGCGGCTGTATCCGAACTGGCGCTCCAACTCGGCGTTCACCAGTCGGATCGTGCCGGTTTCATCCACGATGACCATGCCGCTCGGAGAAGATTCCACCAGCACCCGGAACCGCTCTTCGCTTTCTCTCAGGCCGGCACAGGCCGCGAGGAGTTCCCGGTTGGTCAGCTCCTGCTCCGCCAATGAGGCCAGATCGCGCAAGACCCGCAGATCGGCTTCGCTCAACTGTCGAGGCCGGCGATCGATGAGGCAAAGCGTACCCAGTGTACGGCCGGCGGGATCGGCAAGCGGCCATCCCGCGTAGAAACGAATCGCGGGCTCGCCGGTCACCAGCGGATTGTCGGAGAAGCGGGGATCGACCCGGGCGTCCCGGACCACGAACGCCTCGTGGCCGAGGATCGCGTGGCCGCAAAACGAAATCTCCCGGGGAGTCTGCGCGACATCGAGGCCGGCGCGGGATTTGAACCACTGCCGTGAAGCATCCACCAACGAGATCAAGGCGATCGGCACGTCGAAGAGGCGTTGCGCGAGACGCGTGATGCGATCGAACCGTTCCTCCGGCGGAGTGTCGAGGATGTGGAGCGCGTGCAGCGCGGCCAGGCGCTGCGCTTCATCAGGAGGAATCGGCGGAGGAATCATGCGGATCTCACGGAACTTTCCCGTTCAAATGTCCACGAAGATGCGACAACCTAGCCCATTCGTCAACGATTCAGTCGTTTTCCGACAGTCTTTGCGCGGCGTCGCATGCGAGAAAGGCGAGAAGCGCGCGGGCGGCTGAAGGATCAGAAGAAGCTGAAGGTCCGTTTGATCCGGTCCCAAAAACCTTCGCCGTGCACTTCGCAGTAGACCGTCGGCTCGGTGCCTTCGATGAAGACCTCCGGCGTCCGCTCCGGACACTTCGAGGTGGCGAGCTGGCCGGTCTGCGGATCGATTTCGCGGGTCACCACGCCGGACGGCGCGGTGAAGTCGGGAGAATTGGACGGAATCACCTGGCGGGCGAACTCCGTCCAGATCGGCAGCGCGGCCTGCGCTCCCGTGAGGCCGAGCGGCTGCTCATCGTCGAACCCGACCCACACCCCGATCACGATGTCCGGCGTGTAACCGACGAACCAGGCGTCGCGGTACCCGTCGGTTGTGCCGGTTTTGCCGGCCACGACGCTCTGCAGTCCCATCGCCCTCGCCCTGGCCGCGGTGCCGCGATCGAGGACGCCTTTCAGCAGCGAAGTGACCACATAGGCCGCCTGCGGCGACACGGCCTGGCGCCGATCGGGCAGCGCGTGCCACAGCGGGTCGCCGTTCGGCGCCGCGACGGACCTGATCGCCGACGGCGGCGCCGCCAGCCCGTTGTGCGCCAGCACGCCGAAGGCCGCGGTGATTTCCAGCAACGAGACCGCGGAACTGCCCAACGCGAGCGACAGATTGTCGTCCAGCGGGCTCTTGATCCCCAGATCATGCGCCGTGCGAATGATGCGCTTGGCGCCGACCGTCTGAGCGACCCGCACCGCCGGCACATTGAGGGATTGTTCCAGCGCGGCCCGGATCGTCACCGTGCCGTGGAACTGGCGGTCGTAGTTCTGGGGCGACCACGGTCCGGCCGGCGACTCGAACGTCACCGGCGCATCGAGGATGAGGCTGGCCGGCGTGACGGCGCTCGGCCCGGCGTCCTTCGTCGTCTCGAACGCGGCCAGATACACGAGCGGCTTGAAGAGCGATCCGGGTTGCCGTTTGGCCTGCACGGACCGATTGAACTGGCTGGCCCGATACTCCCGCCCGCCGACCATCGCCAGGATGCCGCCGGTCCTGGGATCCAGCGCCACCAACGCGCCCTGCAGCGGCAGGTCCGCGCGTTTCAACTTGGGATGGACCTTCTCCAGTCGCGCGAGTCCGTTCTGGAGGACCTCGCCGGCGATCCGCTGCAGGATGGGATCGAGCGTGGTATAGACTCTCGTCCCGTCGGGCAGCGCCGCGTCGGCCGTTTCCTCGGACTGTCGGAGCACATAATCGACGAAGTACGGCGCGTCGGCCAGACTGTCCTGCGGAGGCGACACGCGCACCGGCGTATTGACGGCGACCTTCCACTGCTCCTCGGTGATCCGGCCCGCCTCCCGCAGTCGGCGCAGCACCACATCGCGCCGTTGTTTGGCCAGCCGCAGGTCCCGCACCGGCGAATAGGTGTTGGGGCCCTTGATCATGCCGGCGATCAGTGCCGTTTCCTCGATCGTCAGATCGTGGACCGATTTTCCGAAGTACCGATGCGCCGCCTCGCCCACGCCGTAGATGGCGACGGATCCGGCCTGCCCCAGGTAAATTTCATTCAGGTAGCTCTCGAGAATCTCATCTTTCCGATACTTGGCCTCCAGGACCAGGGCGGCGATCGACTCCTTGATCTTCCGCACGAAGGTCCGCTGCGGCGTGTAGAAGAGGTTCTTGGCGAGTTGCTGGGTGATGGTGCTGCCGCCCTGCACGACCTCCCCCTTCACGAGATTAGCCCAGACGGCCCGCCCTACCGCCACTGGGTCGATGCCGGGATGCGAGTAGAAGCGGTGGTCCTCGACGGCCAGCACCGTATCGATCACCGGTTTCGGGATCGAAGCGAGCGGAAGCCATTCGCGCACCTGGCGCGACTCGCCGCGGACGCCGCTGATGAGTTGCGGCTCGAGCGAGACCGGGAAGATCGGCCCCCCGTCGACCAGCGACAGGATCTCGACCACGCGGCGGCCGTCCAGCGTCAGACGGATAGGGAGGGCTGGGGCATGCGTGTCAGGCTGTTCGTGGAGGTGGATGTCGAGGGTCTGCTCGGTGACGCGATACTCGCCGGGCGCGAGGACCTCCGAGGAGGCCGGACGGTAGCCGAGCCGGTGGAGGCGTTCGACCAGCCGGACTGCGTCGATATCCTGATCGGGCTTCAGGAGAAACGGGGCGCCGTAGATGAGCAGCGGCGGGTGATCTTCGCTTTTGGGGAGGCTCAGGCTGGTCGACAGATAAAATCCATAGAGGCCGAAGCCCAGAAACGCCGAGACGCCGCTCCACACCAGCAGCGCGATCCCGCGTTTCATCCAATGCACCAGGTTGGTCAACTTCATCAACCTCTCACGGCCTCACGATACCCGGCGGCTGCATGGCGCGTCCCGCATCCGTGATCTCAGCCCTGACGCTTATCGCTCTCGACCGTGACCGCCTCCCCGCCCCTTGTCTCCATCCCGGAAACTGCTACACTCCGCAGGTCCGCGCGCGGCGGGTCGGCTCGATCGACAGGATACGCCAAACGCCGTCGAAAATCACGGAAGGAGAGACCATGAGGACGACGATCATATCGGTCCTGCTGATCCTGGAAGTGCTGGCGGGTTTGGTCGGCTGCGCGGAGAGCCGCGATCCCGGCGTGGCCGGAATCTATCAGACCTGGGACGATGTGATCGATCGATGGATCGGGAAGCAGAAGACTGATTTGTACTACGAACTCGGGCCTCCGAATCTCCATCCGAAGGAGCTGGACGACGGAACGACCGAGATGGTGTGGGATATGACGATCGATCGGATGCCCGGGCAGGCGGATGAATATCACACTCTACCGCTCTATAGCGGCGTGAACTGCCAACTCGTGTTCGTTTCCAACCGCGAAGGGATCATTACCGCCGGCCGCCGCATCGGCTGCGACTAAAAAAGCTCCTGACTTTGTTCCCATCAGCCTTTGCATGAGGCCAAGCAACGGGTGCTCCTTGCCCGTCTCAACGTACCCACACAGGGCCCTCGCCGCAGAGGCGGAAGGCCTTCCAGTCCATGGCAAGAGATCGTATAGTGATCGGCATACGCTGGGCGCGTTCCCTGGCACAGAAATCCTTAATCCCCGTGACCGGTCACCCGATCCTCTCGCAGGCGATCCTTGGATTCGGCGCCATCGCTGCGGTGCTGGCAAGCGCGGTCCTGTCCGCGCTCCGGCCGGATTGGCGTTGGCATCACGAGCCGCTGCACTCGACGATGGAAGCGTTGGGAGGATTGGCCGCGATGGCGATGGCGACGGTCCTGTTGCGACGACGCGAGGAGCGGGGCGGCGTAAAATTCCAAGCCTTGGCAATCGGCTTCCTGGGAATGGGGATTCTGGACACGTTTCATGCCATGGTCCGGCCGGGAAATGCGTTCGTGCTCCTGCGGAACATGGCCAGCCTGCTCGGCGGCGCCGGATTCGCGTTCGTCTGGGCTCAGACCTCCGAGCGCCTCCGGGTGCGGCGCCCATGGCTGCCGTGGGCCGTCGCAGTCGGCGCGCTGATCCTGGGCGTCTCGGTTCTGGTCTGGCCCGACCGGATTCCGGACATGATCCGCCACGGCGAGTTTACTCCGACGGCGGTCGCGCCCCAGAGCCTGGCGTGCCTGTTCTTCTTCGCGGCGACCCTGCGTCTCCTCCACGATTACCGGCGCTCCGGCGAACCGGAAGACTATCTGTTTGGCTGCCTCGCGCTCTTGTTCGCTCTGGCCGAGTTGGTCTTCATGTATTCGGTGCCCTGGGACGCCCGTTGGTGGTTCTGGCACCTGTTGCGCCTGAGCGCCTGTGTTCTGGCGTTGGGCTATGTCGCTCGCCGGTATCTTCGCACGATCTCCGATTTGGAAGCCTCCCTGGTCCGGACGAAACGCGCCGAAGAGACCCTGCGCCGGAGCGAGCGGCAGCTTCGGCAGGCGCTGGACGACCGGGAGCGGATGGCCCAGGACCTGCACGATGGAGCCATCCAATCGCTCTTTGCGACCACGCTCAGCCTGGAACGGTCCCGGCGGCAGGCGGCGATCGATCCGACCGAATCGGTCCGCCAACTGGATTCAGCCATTGCCGATCTCAAATCGGTGATTCGTGACCTCCGCGGGTACCTGGTCGGACCCGAGCCGCCGCTCTCCGGCGGACGCGAGTTCGAAACGGCATTGAATGCCCTGGTCGCGACGATGGAAGGGCCGCACCGGATCCATTTCGATGTGCGGATCGACCCGGCCGCCGCGGACAGGGTGACGCCGGAACAGGCCGCCCATCTGCTCGCGATCGCGCGGGAAGCGATGAGCAACTGCCTGCGGCATTCGGCCGCCCGCACCGGGACGGTGTCGCTGCACCTGCATGACGGGAACGTGAGGCTGATCGTGGAGGACGACGGCGCGGGGTTTCAGACGGGCGCGGCCCACAAACAAGGGCACGGCTTGCGGAACATGGACGCCCGCGCCAGGAAACTCGGCGGCCGGCTGGCGGTGCATTCCGAGCCGGGGCGCGGAACGCGGATCGTCTGCGACGTGCCTTAGGAGGTGTCCCATGCCTCGACCTGACACGAAGCCGATCCGGCTGCTGTTGGTGGACGACCACCAGGTGCTCCGGCTGGGGCTGCGCACGTTGTTCGCCGAAGCCGGCGGATTCCAGGTGGTCGGTGAAGCCGGCACGAAAGCGGCCGCCGTGACCGAAGCGGCGCGCCTCAAGCCCGATGTCGTGTTGATGGACGTCCGGCTCCCCGACGGCAGCGGAATCGAAGCCTGTCGCGAGATCCGGGCGGCGCGCCCTGAGACGCGGGTGCTCTTTCTCACCTCCTACGCCGACGATGACGCGGTCCTGGCCACGATTCTTGCCGGCGCCGACGGGTTCCTGCTCAAAGAAATCGGCGGCGAGGAACTGCTTCGCGCGGCGAGGACCGTGGCCGACGGACAATCGATCCTCGATCCGGCCGTGACGGAACGCGTGCTCGCGCGTCTGAAATCCGTTCCGGCCACGTCGCACGGCGAGAAGCGCGACGCGCTCTCGCCGCAGGAGGAACGCGTACTCGCGCTGGTGGCCGAAGGCAAGACCAACAAGGAGATCGCGGTCGCGCTCAACCTCAGCGAGAAAACGGTCGGTAATTACCTGGGTAACGTCTTTCAGAAGCTCCACGTCACGCGCCGCGCCCAGGCGGCCGTCTACTACACCCAACGCCGTCCGAAGATCTGACCAGAGGAGTTCTCCCCTACCCGCCAGGGGTATAATTGTTCCGCCCGCCGGGGTACCCTCCTCTACCCTCCTTCCGTTGCGCATGAGTACGATGCGCGCACGAGTCGTCGCTCTTCACGGATCATCACCCAAAGGAGGAAGCCATGATCGCCACGTTCCCCTGCAAGCTGGCGCTCGCGTCAATGCTGTCGGTCGCCTTATTCGCCCTCACCGCGGTCCCCGACCCGGCGCAGGCGGCGGACAACCCCAAGAAGGAGAAAGTCAAAGTCCTGTACCACGTGGACGGGAAGGACCCGGAGGTCGCCAAGTACGCGCTCGCCCTCATCAACAAGCACATCGACGCGGAGGGCGGGCCGGAGAACATCGACGTGGAGTTGGTCGTGCACGGACCGGCGTTGGAACTGTTCGAGAAGGACAAGATGGACCCAGAAATGCAGAAGCGATTCGACCAGATCATCGAGAAAGGCGTGCACGCGGAGATGTGCCAGCTGTCGATGAAGGTCTTCGGCAAGACGCTGGACAATCTGGCCAAGGGATTCGTCGCCACCTTGCATCCCGTGGCGGTGAAACGTATCGCGGATCTGCAGCGACAGGGCTACCTCTACATCAAGCCGTAAGGAGGAGGGGGAGAGCATGCGACGGATCAGGATCGGTCTCCTTGGTCTGACGATCCTGTGGTCCGGCCTCGGCGGAGGCCTGATCGGAAACGGAGCAGGCATGGCCGAAGCGGCGCCTTCGGCCGTCCCGCCGTTCGAGCTGGTGACGTTGGCCGGCGAGGTGTACAGCCACGAAACGATCATAGGCCGGCCGACGTTGTTGGTGTTCTGGGCGCCGTGGTGCAAGGTCTGCCGACGCGAGCTGCCGAGCCTGGGCGACTTCTATCAGCGGAGGAAACCGGCGCGGCTCCGTGTGATCTCGATCGGGTTCGCCGATACGAGAACCAACGTCGAGGCGTTCGTGAAAGCCAGGCCCGATACGTTCGTGTTTCCCACGGCCTATGACGAAGATCGATGGACGGCGCAGGCCTTCAACGTCAACGCCACGCCGACCTCCGTGCTGGTCGATGCTCAGGGGCACATCGTGCTCGTGTATCGCGGCGCCGGCATTCTCCAGAACGCCAAGTTTCGGGAGTTCCTGTCCGCGTTGACCGAGTGAAGACCGCGGGGGTCGCGCGGACCCGGCCCCCGTCTCCATCAGCGCCTCCCTCATGATCGATTCGCTGCCGCACACCTCGCTCGCGCCCGCGTTTCTGGCCGGTCTGCTGTCCTTTCTCTCCCACTGCGTGCTACCGCTGGTGCCGTCTTATCTCATGTCGATCACCGGCTTGTCGCTCCATGAACTGACGGACTCCGAGGAGCGACACCGGCGCCGCACGGCGATCATCGTCAACTCGCCCCTCTTCATCGCGGCTTTTCAGCCGTGTTCGTCGCGCTCGGAGCGTCGGCCAGTCTCATGGGCCGGGTTTTCGCAGACCATCAAGCGCTCATCCGGAAAGTCGGCACGACGCTCATCGCGACGATCATACCCTCCTCACCTGCCCTCCTCGAACGGTACGGGATCGGCGTCGATCTCGGAACGAACGATTGACCCGCTCCTCCGCGGCAATCCATAATCGGTCTCCATCAACCGATGCGAGGTGATCGATGGGGCGCTTCCTGGATGAGGATGTTCCGCATGCCGATAGCTCCGCTCGGCCGCTCAGCCGCCGGGCCTTCATCGCCGGCGCGGCGACCTTTGCGGGATTGACGGCCGCCCGCTCCCTTCTGCCATCGGCGCACGCGAAACCCGCGGCTCCGGAGGACCCGACGAAGGTGCCGGGCGCCCCGCCCAGCGCGTATGGCCGACGCTCCGCGTTCGAGCAGGCGAGGCGGCTGGTCAGATCCGCCGTGTCCCTGACGCCGCACCAGTCGCTGCACGGGATCATCACACCCAACTCTTTGCATTTCGAACGGCACCATAACGGCGTGCCCACGATCGATCCGGCCAAACACCGGCTGCTCGTGCACGGCCTGGTGGAGCGGCCGCTGGTCTTCACCATGGACGATCTCGTGCGCTTTCCGTCCGCGTCGAGAGTCGTGTTCATCGAATGCTCGGGGAACTCGGCCGGAGAATGGATCGCGCCCGTCGGCCGCACCGTCCAGGAAACCCACGGCCTCCTGAGCGCCGGCGAATGGACCGGCGTGCCGCTGGCGACCGTGTTGGCCGAGGCGGGTGTCAAGCCGGACGCAACGTGGGTGCTCGCCGAGGGCGGCGACGCCGCGGCCATGACGCGCAGTCTGCCGCTCCACGAGATCCTGGAAGAAACCCTGTTGTGCTACGCACAGAACGGCGAGGCGCTGCGGCCCGAGCAGGGCTATCCGCTCCGGCTGGTCATTCCCGGCTGGGAGGGCAACACCTGTATCAAGTGGCTGCGGCGCCTGAAACTGGGCACCGCGCCGTTCATGACCCGTGAAGAGACATCGCACTATACGGACCTCATGCCGGACGGGACCGCGCGGCAGTTTACCTTCGTCATGGAGGCCAAGTCGGTGATCACCAGCCCGTCGGGCGGGCAGCGGATTCGGCCGGGTTTCGTGGAGATCCGCGGGTTGGCCTGGAGCGGACGAGGACGCATCACGTCGGTGGACGTGAGCACGGACGGCGGGCGCTCGTGGCGGCCGGCGCAATTGCAGGAACCGGTGTTGCCCAAGTGTTGTACGCGCTTTCGGTTTCCCTGGCGCTGGCAGGGGCAGGAAACGATTCTGCAGAGCCGGTGCACGGACGAGACCGGCTATGTGCAACCGGCCCGCGCCGACCTGATCGCGGTGCGCGGCGTGAACTCCGTGTACCATTACCATGCCGTTCAAAGTTGGCGCGTGTCTCGCGACGGCACGGTGACGAATATCCATGTCTAAGCGCTCTCCTCGCTCCTGTCGGAGGAAGAACAACTCGCCACGCGTCGTGCTGCGAGGAGCCTGCCTCATCGCGGCAGCCGCCGCGACGGTCTCGGCCTGGGTCGGCGCTTCTTTTCCGGACGACCCGTCCTCCTATGGCCTCGGCCGCCCGGCCACGGAAGCGGAGATTCGCGCCTGGGACATCGATGTCTCGCCGAGCGGCGACGGCCTCCCGCCCGGCCGCGGCACTGTGAAACAAGGCGCCGCGGTCTTTGCCAAGAAGTGCGCCGCCTGCCACGGCCCGACCGGCGTCGAAGGACCGCGCGATCGGTTGGTCGGCGGGCAGGGCACGTTGACCACGTCGCATCCGATCAAGACGATCGGCAGTTACTGGCCTTATGCGACGACGCTGTTCGACTACATCCGTCGCACCATGCCCTTTTCCGCCCCGCAATCGCTGACACCCGATGAGGTGTATTCCGTGGTCGCCTGGCTGCTCTATCGCAACGGCATCGTGGACGAGCACGCCGTGCTCGACGCGCGCACGCTACCCGCCATACAGATGCCGAACCGGCATGGGTTCGTTCCCGACCCGCGCCCGGATCTGCCGCGCCGATGAGCGCGATGCGCCGTCCTTCGCGAGCGAGATGTTTCTCGCATCTTGACTAAGAAGCCCGGAAGGTTAATAAACTGACTTAGACCGGCCGCATGTTCGAGTGAGGAGGAACAAGCGCATGTCTCTGCCTAGATGTTCGGCCACGTATCGCTCGCCCCGGAAAGGCCTCCCCAGGCTCCTGTTCCTCGGGCTTTCGGCGGCCCTGCTGGTCGTGCTCGGCTGTTCGCAAGAACAGGAACCGCCGCCGCTGCCTTCGACGCCGCCCGCGGCGGTGGCCGCCCCGGCTCCCGCGCCGACCCCCGTCGCCACCGCGCTGCCGACCGCGGGGATTCCGTCCAATGAGACCTTCATCGCGGTCGCGAAAGCCGCCCGCGCATCCGTCGTGAACATCTCCTCCACTCGGAAAGGCGACGGCGGCGAGCAATTCTCCAATCCGTTTTTCGACGATCCCTTTTTCCGGCGCTTCTTCGGGGAAGAATTCGAACGCCGCTTCCGCATTCCGAAAGAACGACGCGAACAGGGCTTGGGCTCCGGCGTGATCGTGACCCCGGACGGCTATATCGTCACCAACAACCATGTCGTGGAAAAGGCCGATGAGATCAAGGTTCTGTTAGGGGACAAGCGCAGCTTCAAGGCCAAGCTGGTGGGCACGGATCCCAAGACCGATATCGCGGTCATCAAGATCGACGCGACCGATTTGCCCACGCTGGCGTGGGGCGACTCGAGCCGACTGCAGGTCGGCGAGCTCGTGCTCGCCATCGGCAACCCCTTCGGCCTGAATCAGACCGTGACCATGGGCATCATCAGCGCGGTCGGACGGGCCAACGTCGGCATCGTCGATTACGAAGACTTCATCCAGACCGACGCCGCCATCAACCCCGGCAACTCCGGCGGCGCTCTGGTCAATCTGAAAGGTGAGTTGATCGGGATCAATACGGCGATCTTCAGCCGCACCGGGGGCTACATGGGCATCGGGTTCGCCATTCCCAGCAACATGGCGATGAGCGTGATGAACAGCCTGATCAAGCACGGCAAGGTCGTGCGCGGCTGGATCGGCGTCTCGATTCAGGAACTCAATCAGGATCTCGCGAAGCAATTCGGCGTCTCCGACACCAAAGGCGCGCTGGTGGCCGACGTGATGGAGGACAGCCCGGCATCCAAGGCCAAGCTGGAGCGCGGCGACGTGATCCTCCAGTACAACGGGACGACCATCAACGACCCGGCCCATCTGCGCGCTCTGGTCGCCGAGACATCGCCGGGCACGCAGGTGACCATCACGGTGCTCCGCGACAAACAGGAGAAAGAGATCAAGCTGATGATCGGCGAGCTGCCGAAAGACCTCGCGAAGGCCTCGCGAGGCTCCTCGGAAGGCGCGAAAGGCGAGCACGCGCTCGCCGGAGTGACCGTGGAACCGGTCCCGTCCGGCTCCGGCCGCTCCAAGAGCGGAGTGCTGGTAACGGAAGTCGAACCCGACAGCCCGGCGGAGCGCGCCGGCCTGCGCGCCGGCGACATCATCCGTGAGATCAACCGCAAGCCGGTGAAGAACGTCCAGGACTTCGAACGGCTGACCGGTCAGCTCTCGCCCAAATCGCCGGTCCTGCTCCTGCTCAGCCGCGGCAACGCGACCATCTTCCTGTCCATTTCTCCGGGATAAGATAAGGAGAGCGTCTCGGCCCTCGCCTATCCGTTGGAGGAATCGAGATGGCCGACCAGCCCTTCGCCTCCAACACCGCGCTCCGGATCACCCGCCGGCTCGCGGCGCCGCGCGCCAAGGTCTTCCACGCGTGGACGGACCCGGAAACGCTGAAGCGCTGGTTCGCGCCGTCGGACGACTACTCCACTTGGCAAGCAGAAGTGGACCTCCGCGCCGGCGGAACGTACCGCATCCAGATGAAGGCGCCCGACGGGGCGATCTATGCGGTCAAGGGCACCTACAAGGACGTGCAACCGACGGAACGGCTGGTGTTCTCCTGGTCTTGGGAAGGCTCGGGCTGGCGTGGGCTCAAGGAATTCTATGAAACGCTCGTCACCGTTGAGCTGCGGACGGTCCCGGCGGGCACCGAGCTGACGCTGACGCACGAGTTTTTCCCGACCGCCGAAGAACGAGACAGACATCGGTCCGGCTGGACGGGTTGCCTCACCCGGCTGATCGAGGCCTTGGCATGAAAATGCGGAGTCTGTCACCGACCAGCCGGGTACCCGTTGCTCTTTTCCGATTGCAACGGGTCGCGGCCGAAGGCTCATGGGGACCGTGAGTAGAGGATGGCAGCCGCAAGGATCACCGCGGATCACCCGCGTGATCAATCGAAGGATGGCATACCGGAATGGGACCTCACGGCGTCAGAAAGGCGGTCCGCCGTTTTTCCACTTCCCTTTGCCTTTGGGATGGCCTTTCTTGCCTTTAAATTTGACCTTGTGCTCGTCGTAGAAGAGATATGGCTTGTCCGTCTCCAGTTCGAGGCTCACGTAATCGCCCGTGTCGATCACCACGGAAGACGGCAACTGTGCGGAAACCTGCCACGTCCCGCCGCTCATGTAAAAATAGGTTCCGGTACTGACGTTGAGGTACACACCCGCGGCCGGGTAGTAATAGTATCGATAGGCCGCCTCCTTGGCGCGCCGCCCATGCGCGGGGGCCCAGGGCGGAGGTCCGCCGCCACGAGCGGGAGCGTCACCGCCGATCGAGACGCCGACGTTGACGTTCGGACGCCGCCCGTCGTCCACTGCGCAACCCGCCAGCAGGAATCCCGCGGTCGCTACCAGGATCATATTTTTCATGGCATTGCTCCTTGATCGTTGCGGATGGACAGTCCCGCGCCTCAAGACTCAGGGATAGTCCCAAACGACAGGCCTGGGGAAAAGACGGCAAATGTAGTGCCGCAGGAGGGTTAAAAGGTCGTCAAAGGAAGGGGCTGTCGCCGCTTGCAACGAACTGCATACACAACAAGTGGTTTTTGTTTTTCAGCCGAAGCCAGATCGAGATATCGCTGCTCGACCGGTCCGGTCTTTCCCTGACGCATTTTGTCGCCGGGGCTACAAAATTGTCCCCGCGCACGGTCGTGGCACATCGCACTTCGCGAGCGGTCCTTGAAGAAGGAACTGCACGAGGGTTCGGCTCGCCCACGCGGATGGAGAAACCTCAGCCCTCTCCCACCGGAGGCAAGGGAAGGAGCGCCGGGGTGAATTGACGGTTATTCACCCAAAATGGGAAAAGAGTCGGTCCCTTCCCTAGCCAAGCGGAATGCGGGTCTTGCTGTGAGCCAACCACTGGTCGAAGGTTTGCACGGCAGGATTGAGGACGCGGGCGACGGCGGGATCGCGCGCGCCGCAGAAGACGTCATTAAAATCGCGCTTGAATTGGAACATGTTGCCGAGATCCTCGGCCCCGGGGAATCCGAATCCGCGATACGCCTCGGGCGTCACGGCGTTGTAGCGCACCTCCTGCCCCAGCGCCTTGGTAAGCTTCGCGGCCATCTCCGCGCCGGTCAGATGCTCGCCGGCGATGCCGACCGTCCTGCCGACGTACTCCCGGCCTCGTTTAAGGATGCCGAGGGCGCACTTCCCGATGTCTTCGGCGGCGATGCCCGGTAATTTCTTGTCGCCCATCGGGAGAGTGAACATCAACGTGCCGTCCGGACCTTTCTTGGGACCCATGCCGAAGTGAATCAGATTGTCCCAGTAGAATGAAGTCAACAGGAACGTCGTTGGCAGGCTGAGATCAGTGAAGACCTTATCGGCTTCGCCTTTGGCGTCGAAGTGCGGCACCTTATATTTGCCCATGAGCGTGGGCATGCGGGTGTCGGTGAGCGGGACCCACTTCCGCGTGTCTTCAAGCGTGGACCAGATGGCGTGTTGGACCCCCGCGTGCTTGGCTGCCTGCGCCATGTTCCGTGCCTGGGCGAATTCTTTCTCGGGAGAGAAATGCTCCCAGAAGTTGGTGACGCAGAACACCCCGTAGGCGCCGGAGAACGCCCGCTTCAGACTCTCGACATCGTCGAGATCGGCGGCGACCACCTCCGCGCCCAGTTTTGCCAACTCTTTGGCCTTGTCCGAGTCCACCTTGCGCGTGAGCGCCCGCGCCGCAAAACCCCCGTTCTTGTCGTTGACGATCGCGCGGACCAGTCCGCCGCCCTGCATCCCCGTCGCCCCTACCACCGCGATGATTTTCTTGTCAGCCATGACGATGAACCCTCCCCGCGACATTGTACGTACGCCTGTCCTCGCGTTCAACCATCCCTCCTTGGATCATGCACGCCCATCCCATACCGCGACAATCAACTGTTCCGTTCGGCCCGGTTCGCCGCGGTCAGGCGATGAGCAGACCGCCCATCTATTTATTCAGACGGTCGAGAATCCCCAGCAAGATCGCCTTTCGCTTCTTCAGGTCTTCTCGAAACTCCTGATTCTCTGTATCGGCGATCTCGGCTCCAAGGTCGGAAACCGCGCCGTTCAGCGCCCACACCAAGATCTCCTGCTCTTGCGGTTCTAAAGCCAGTTGCATGATGGGCCTCCGTTGAGCACGTTCATCCGGCGAGCGAACTCGCGGCCTATTGTATCGAGTTTGGACGGGGACGGTCACGCGAGCTGGAGCAAGGATTCCCCCGCGCGACCAACAGCTTGCCTTGCCGGCCGGGTTCGCCGGTTCCCGTTCGCCTCTTCGATCGTCTCGAATGGGATCCCCTGTATCTGCGTTCTCCAGCATGGTATAGTGAACCGCCTGTCTCGTTCCCACCCTCCCATAGATAGATGGAGGCCACCATGCGATGGGTCGCGCCTCTGCTCTTCCTTGGTTTGGTCATCAGCATCTCCGCGCTCGCGCAGCCGGCGCAACTGGGTCCTGCCGGTGACTTCCGGGTCGACGATCGGCCTGGAACGGCCCCTATGGTCGGACCGCCGGGAGGGCCGAGTCCGCCCCCGGGACCGACGCTCTTTCGCGACTTCATCGGCGCCAAACGTCCCGACGAGATTTTGAAAAGCCTCGACAGGGATCTCGGCAGGGGCGCGCCCGAGGGCCTCGGGGCACCATCGGGCGGGCGGTCCCTTGACCTGGAAAAAGATCTCCGTCCCTCCGCCGACAAATTTTTCAAATGACTCGTCGCGACCTCGTCCTTCTTCCCCATTGACGCAATCGGCAGGAGTGAGTACCATTTTGCTCCGTCCGACTTCCCAGACGGCCTCCGGGGGACGGGGCAGATGAAACATTCGCTATGAAACCCGTTGGCGTCGGTTGGTATTCTCAGCTTTTCATCCTTCTCTGGATGTCGATCGGTTTCTGCGGTCTCGCCGCTTCGGCCCCGTCGCCTTCCTCGTCTGAAACCTTCGTCGCGACCTTTACGGCCGAAGACTATGGGTTCGACGGCCCCGCGGTCTTGCCTTCCGGCATGACCGCCGTCCGGCTCGTCAATCACGGCCGCGAACCGCATCACATTCAACTGCTTCGCCTAGAGGACGGCAAACGTCCGCAAGACCTCAACGCGGCATTTCTGGGGCCTGTGCTTACACTCCCTTCCTGGGCCAAGCGAGTGGGCGGACCGAACGGGGTCGAACCCGGGGAAGAGGGTGAGGCTGTGGTCTATCTTGCCCCGGGTTCTTATGTGCTCATCTGCACGATCCCGGCGCACAATGGGATGCCGCATGCGGCACTGGGCATGCGGAAGTCGTTGCAAGTGATCGAGAGAGCGGTTTCGAAGCCTGCCTTTTCCGGCCACTACCATCTGGCGATGCACGATTTTGATTTCAGCCTCGTGGAACGCATCAGGCCGGGACGTCATACCTTTTATACCGTCAATCGCGGAAGTCAGCCGCATGAAGTCAGTCTCTTCCGGCTCGCGGCGGACGCATCGCCCGATCAGATTGTGTCCGCATGGACGCTGGGCCACGGCGTTCCATTGCCGGGAAAGCTGGTCGGAGGGATCACGGAGTTGGAGCCCGGCGCAGAGGGCGTCTTCACCGCCACGTTATCTCCCGGCCGCTACGCCCTGATCTGCCTGTTCCCGAATCCCCATATCCCGGATTCCCATGCCAGGAAAGGCATGGTCCTGGACTTTACCATTCGATAGCAGCCCCCGACGACAAAGCTGATCCAACTCGTCAGCCGGGACGGATTCGCCTGCATCGCCGCGCGTGCGGCAGTTCTGCTTCTTCCGCCGCGACGACTGCGTCTTCGTGGACGGCGAATATCTGATTCGCAACGTGCCGGGCCGCATTCTGTGGCGCCTGCTTACGCAATACCGCCAGGAAGGCCGATCCGAGTTCACCAACCGCGAGCTCCGGATGGATTCGTGGCTCGGCCTGCCCGAGATCAAGGACAACTTGGAAAGCCGGCTGATCCTGCTGCGCAAACGAATGGAACAGAAGTGTCCGGATGTGCGGCTCGTCCCGCGCGGCCGCGGCCGCTTCGCCCTGGAGACCGACGTGGCGTTCGAGCTCTCGGAGAAGGAAGGTTGAAGCTCTGCGAAGAGCGACGCTCCGCGTCTCCATCCGTTCTCTCCCTTCCAAGCTATAGTCCAAATGTCCCAATAATCAGCCGCTTACACGTTTCGGCCGCGTTGGGGTTGTTTAGCCACGGAGTGCTCGATAAGGTGAAAGGGTGATGCGTTTTCGCATTCGTCATCTCGGTGACCACGGGTTTTGCCCACAGCCCTCCTTGACGAGGCACGCACGACGGATACGCAATGGCGCGGCGCCACGCACTCCGGCAAAGTCGAAGATAAAATGATAGACGATGCCGACCCTGTCGCAATGGTAGGAGAAAGGAGGACTCCCCATGCCGAAAACGATGGACCGATCAATCTTCCTGTTCGCGATCGTGTTCTCGATCGCGACGGTTGCCATGGGTTCCACCGGATCGTATGCCGCGCAATGGCTTGCGCCGGCGTCAGCCGACCGCGTGACCGCCGATTGGGTCAAGCAGATCCAGACGGAGCTTGCAGGCGAGCGGTTCAGAGACTTGTTCATGGGCATTCCGGCAGATCCGCCGGTGCCGGCGATTCTGCACCTGCTCAACCAAGCGAGCCAGGCGCTGGCCGACAATAACCAAGAATACGCCAAAGCCTTCATCGCCGACGCCATCCGGATTCTGGATCGCGGCGTCGTCAAGGGCTGGTACAGCCCCGGCGATGTCGAGCCGGTGAAGGCGATGATCGTGCAGAGGGCGCAGGCGGCGTTGGAAGGGAAAGCCTTATCCGGCGTGACGAACCCGCGCTGGACCGGCTATACGGACCGTCAGCGCCTCGGCCTGACGGATACCGCGGGCGAGAGACAGCATGCCGTTTTCCCCGAGGCCACGCAGAGCGCACCCGCCCGGAGCAAGGAGACCGGGCAGAAACAATAAGTGGAGTTGAGCAAGGCGCCGCGCCCGGCGCATCGGGCCGATTGCGTGAGGCCAGGTCCTGCGCAATCGGCCCGGCGCCTTTCCCGTACTCTGCCGCGCGCCGCTATCCCCCTCACTTTGGCGCGGTGCTCGCGTCCTGGACCACGTGCCCTCGCATGGACTTCTCGACAATGTTGTGCTGAATTTCGAGAGCGATGACGCGGGCAAGCTGATCCGCCGAGAGGGCCCCCATCGGCAGGCCCTTGGTGTCCGCATAAAACGGGTCGTCCGGAGCCGCCGTCCGGTAGGTGTTGATCAACACCGCAGCCGGTTGAATCGGATGTTCGCTGTTCCCCACCAACACGGCCTTCTCTTCCGGAAGCACCCGGGTGCGCGTCGCCCAATCCCGCTGATCGATTTTGACGAACGCGACGTTCCAAACTTTGCCATTTAGCAGGCTGCGGACCGCCTTCGGCGTGTGTTCCGCAAAATACGGGTCCCGCACGATCTTCTGCAGGGCCTCACGGACCCGAATGTCATACAGCTTGATCGTGGAGTCGGGATTGCTCGGCGGAACCAGCGTGGTAGTGCCGACTTCGTAAAACGGTTGCCCCTGCAAGCTCTTCAAGTCGTCCACGGTTCTCAGATACGTGTCGAACAGTCGGCGAAGGAGGCGTTCCCGCTCTTCCCCCGACATCTCCCGAATCTCATTGTCCGTGCGGATCGGAGCATGTCGGAGGTCGCGTTCGACCGAGACGGTTTTGGGCTTGGGAGCGGTATCCGCTTTGCTGACGACCCATTGGAACTCCCTGGCCAGGACCGGAACCAGTTCGTCGGGATGCCCCAGATAGCCCTTCTCCTTCAATGACGACGCGCTGATCAACAGCTTGACCCGGCCTGGATCTTTCGTGCGGGCGACCAAAAACGCAAATTCCTTTCCGTCCCGATTCACCACGGCGGGTTCCACGACGACTTTGTCGAGCGCGTCTTTCTTCAAGGCTTCATCGAATCGCGCATAGTCGCTCCGATGTTGCAGCATGACGGTGAAGGCCTCGACGACGGTCCGGACGGCCGCCTCGACGTGGGTCTGGTCAAGCCTCCCGCCCGCCGGCGTCGCGTTTCCCGTATCCAGGAAGACCCGAAAGGACGCGCCCGGGATCGCATATCCCGGCCCGGTTGGCTCATGGGTTTCTTCCTCCGCATGACCCATATGGCCCTGATGGCTGGCGTGCGTCGGCAGTGCGACCAAGGCCACCCACCCTAACACCAAGGCTGGAAGGGCTGTATGTCTGATCCAAGGGCCGACATTATCACCGTGTTCCCGATTGTGGTTCTGTGCGATCTGCTTCATGTTCTCCTCCTTCGACGAAGGACTCCTCGCCAAAGCAAGGCCGCAAGGGGTATTCTACACCTCCACGTTCTGAAGTGAACGACCGAAGAAGGAGCGTTCGGGGGAGTCTGAGGCGGATGGCAACAATTCGCCGAGAAGGTCAGTGAAGTGGGGCGGAGCCTTGGCAGGCGGCGGCCGCGACACTCTGTTCAAACAACGCAGGTCGCGCCCCGTGAGAGGAGTGCGCTCTGCTGGATTGGGCAAACCACGGCGCGTGCTGGGTGACACCAATAGCCGCTTGGAGTAGACTGAAGCCGGAATCCTAGGGGGATCGCGATGGCGGACAGAAAATACGGCCAGCGAGGGTATCGGGAATCCGAAAAGGAGGGAAGAGGAAAGCCCGAGGGGCCATCTACGTCGCGGACGCCCGCGATGCTTCCGAGTCGAACCGTCGTCCGCTGCGCAGACTGCGGAACGCAACTCCCCTCGTTGACCGATGCGCTGGGCCAATGTCCCAAGTGCAAAGCAGAGCTGCATGCCTGCCAGCAATGCGCCCACTTCGCTCCGGGCCAGCGGTTCGAATGCACCCAGCCGATCCCGGAGCGCATCGCCGACAAGCGCGCGCGCAACGAGTGCACCTTCTTTTCGCTGCGCGTCACGGTCGAGCGGGAAACGTCGTCAGGCTCAACGGACCCTGAAGCCGCGCGGCGCGCGTTCCAGAATCTCTTCAAGAAGTAGTGAGCCGGGGCGGCGTCCCGCCGCGCGTCCGGCGACGCGTTTCTCAGGGAAGGTCCTCGCCCTTGTCTCGTCCTTCCCCCTGGTCACGAGCATGTATCCGCCAGCATCTCCCGTACTTTGGCGGCCAGGACGTCGGGACCGAACGGTTTCTGGAGAAATCCCGATCCCGATATCGCGGCGATCCGAACGCTGCCTTCCGGCACCATCCCGGACATGAACAGAACCCGCATGTCCGGTCGGAGAGTCCGGAGTCGTTCGGCCAATCGAGACCCGTTCATTCCGGGCAGGACCACGTCGGCGATGAGCAGATCGATAGGGTCGCGATGCATCTGCGAGACTTTGATGGCGGAGTCGCTGTCCGCCGCGAACAGCACCGTATAGCCAAGTTTGAGCAGCGCGTTCCGCGTAAGGTCGCGCAGGGTCTTGTGGTCTTCGACGAGGAGAATGGTGCCGACTCGGGGCGGCGAACAGATCGTTGATGTGGCTTGTTTCGAGTGCATGTCTGACACCTCTCTTGTTTCCTTGTCGGAACGAGACTTGTTCTCCACGCACAAACGAGCGTCGGCTGGTTCGCATGCTCAGGCTCCGGCCCAACCTGCGCAGCCGTCCTCCGGGCGGCCGGGCGGCCGGCAGGATACAGCCCGGGGCGGACTCGTGTCGATCACATCAGCCGACACAGACGCGCTTGGTCCTCCGGACGCAACCCCGTGAAGGAGACTCCGAATTCCGGTTGCCGCGACCATCGGACTGTCGCACCCTTCACGACAAACGGCGCGATTTGATTCGGCAGCGCGATCTGCAGATCCAGACGCGCCCCTGGGAGAACCGGCGACGTGCTGTGCATGCGACACCCGCCGACCGAGAGGTCCAGCACGACGGCATCGAGTGCCGCCTTGTCGCCCGTAAAGATGTGCCCAAGGTAGCAAACCGGCACCCGCGGAAATTGGCGCCGCTCCAATTGACGCCGCTCCATGGTTCCAACCTCGCTCTCCCTGCGGAAACGAAGCTCGGTTCGGTAGGGGAAAGGGCAAGAGGCGGGCCCGGACGTGTCGGCAAGAATAGACCACTCGAGGGAACCAGTGGTCAAATGCTCGGTCTTGATACGAAAATCGGAAGGGCACAGCCATCCGGCTGGCGAACGCAACCGGCTTCTAGGACAAAAATCGGCATCGGCTTGCCGCATGGATTTTCCTTCATGCCGGTGACGGAAAAGAACACGGCCTTGAGCAGTCCCGATGCTCGTCGACCGCTCGCAGCCGAGATCCCCGTGTTGGGCCGCGCCTTGCCTCAGGTCCCTATCGCTAAAATCGGCTCCTTGAGCTGTTTTCGGCCATTCCAAGAGATCGCGGCAGCCGCGAGGCGCCCCTCAGCGAGTCTCCCTATCTCCCCTGCGTCCCAGAGGTTCAGCTAAGCTGTGCTCCCTAGTGCGTGGAACGCGCCCATGACAAGCCCGTCGCCCAATATCAGCGTATCCGCGTTGCGGCCGTTTCTGCGGTCCCCGCTAGAAACGACTCCCGGTACCTTTCTATCCCCGGTACCTTTTTATCCCATGGATCAAACTTGAGTACTACTAGCAGGATGTTGAAAAACCCCCTTGCACGACGACAATTTTCCCTCTTCACGATGAACTGGCAACGGCTTCACGTCGGCCGAGGGAGCCTGGCTGTCGTCTTGTGGCTTGTTGGTGATCACCAACCATGATCGTTCCCCTTTGGGGAGATCAGGTCACCGGCGCTGCCGCCCGCAACTTGCTGATGCGGAGCAGGTGGTACGCGGCGCCGACGAGAGAGGCCGCATGCTGCGTCCGGGCGAGGCCCCGAAAGCGGGTGCTGCGCAAGCCACCGAGCGTTTTGCACCCGCCGAAGCTTGCCTCCACGCGCTGGCGGATCCGTTGGCTCAGCGCGTAGCCCGCCGTGCGGGTGGTCCGGCCATCAAGGCCCGGCGTGCGCCGTCCCGCCACCTGCGCCAGATGCGGACGAATGTGGCGCCGGCGCAACTGGCGCACGAAGTCCGTGCCATGATAGCCCTTGTCCGCCCCAAGCGTGCGAGGGCGAATCCCCCGCGGGCTTGGCGGCGCAGCCTGGCCAGCGCCATCTCCCGTTCGACCGTCCCCGTGGCCGGCGCGATCGGCCCCTCCACGCACAGGCCGTGCCGATTCTCCATCACGACATGGCCGGAGAAACAGCGCGTGGCTTCCTTGCCTTGGCCCTTCCTTGCGGGCCAGGCGGGCTTCCGGGTCGGTCGTACTCTGATGCGTCGCATTCGTGCGCCGTTCCCCCTGGAAGGCTACCGTGGGATTGCCCGGATCGTCTGGGGGCAGCGTCGCGGCGGGGGCCGCTTTGGGGTTCACGCTCTTGAGCGAGGCCCAGGCCTCAATCAGCGTGCCATCCACCGTGAAATGCTCATCCGAGAGCAGCCCCTCGCGGCGGGCGGCGGTGACCACCGCATCAAAGAACCGCTGGGCCACCTCGTGCCGGAGCAGTCGCTCACTGTACTGGCTGAACGTGCTGTGATCGAACCCCGGGTCATCGAGACTCCTATCCAGAAACCAGCGGTACAGCCTGTTGTCGGTGAGCTCCTCGCAGAAGAGCCGGTGCCCGCGGATGGAGAACAGCGCGATCAACAACTCGCTCTTCAGCAACCGTTCCGGCGGAATCGATGGCCGCCCGGTCGAGCTATCCATCTTGTCAAAGGTCCGCTCCAGGGTTGCCAAGACGTCGTCGGCTTTGGCCTTGATCGCTCGCAACGGATGGGTGGCTGGCACTCGGGCTTCTGGGGACACATAGCTGAAGAGGGCCTGCTGGGGATCCACCTCACCGCGCATCGTTCTCCCTCCTGGTCGTGTGAACGGCTGCATGGTGATAATACCTAGTCAGGCCAGAGTCAAGGGGTTTTTCAACAGTTTGCTAGGGTTCCGTCCAGTCATCCAACAGGAGCGCGGCCTGATCGACTTGTCAGCACCGCTGGTGGCTGTTATTCCATTCGGCGATTGAACATCCTTTTCCGGAAAATGAACATTCCTTTCCGGTGATGCCTTCCTGTATCCTGTAAATGATATTGAGAAAAGATTTCAACTACAACACCAAGTATCTGAAATAATGTTGTATGACTCGGTCCAAAATGCCGCGGCCTGATGATTACCGAACGACTCTTTAAATACTACGGCCCTTCGAACGGATGGCGATGCATCAACTGCGGATGGCAGCGGGTCGAGTCCGCGCATGCCCCGCGGCTGGGTCACGCCATGGCGCCTGGTCACCGTGACACCCGACCGCGCCCGAGGGGAAACTGACATGCGCCGCAACACAGGCGCTAGCGCGCCCCGCTTTCGAGGGCCGGCTTTGGTCGCCGGCACATTTGTCAACTTTCATCTGAAAAGGGACCCTTTTCTTTCATCTGAAATTCCCCCCCCTCCTGGGGCTAAGTGGTTGATGTTTTGTCCGACCTCTGGGTCGGGTCGACCCGAGATCGTTGGTCCTAGGCC